>CALMKG010000174.1 GCA_937867175.1 uncultured Propionibacterium sp.
CCCCGCTCTCCCCGACGGGCGAAGCTCCGCCGACGCACTTCATCAGCTCTGGGCTCATCGAGACGCCGTTCGCGGATCTCCTGCCGCTAACCACCGTGAGTTACGCCGAGGACGGCACTCCATCCGTTGAGACCCGGCCCGGAAATGTCGCGCTCACCCTACAGCTCGCAACGGGCGCCGGGTTGTCGATCACTGCGGCCGAGGTTTCCGCGATGCTCGCTGCGGTAGACGTGTCCGAGCAGTCCGCAGAGGACGCACTCGCCCGCCTGGGATTGCGGATCATCGCTACGCCGGAAGTCTAATCCCCCTCGCGCGCCGATCACACCTCCAGCGTCTTCCACTCGCCGTCGCTGAGGCCCCGGTCATCATTATAGGTGTCGGTCATCGACTGGCGCTTGTGGCCGAGCAGCGTGCGGGTGTCGATGCCCTGCTTGCGGTAGAGCCGCTCGGCCAGGCTGCGGCACTCGTGCAGGCACGGCGGCAGGCCGGCGCCGGTGTGCTTGCCGTAGACGCCCTCGCGCGCGTCTTCAAAGCGCGCCGACAGCGACGGGCACACCGGACGCTCGCCGGTGCCCTTGCGCAGCAGGTACTCGCCCGGCGGCGCGTAGTCGCGGCACAGCTCGATAGCCTCGCCCAGGCTCACCCCGATCGCCTCGAGGCGCAGGTCGAGCGGCAGGCGGACGCGGGCGCCCTTCTTCTGCTGCTGGATGTAGAGGTAGCCGTCGCGCACGTCCTCGAAGCGCATCTTCTGCAGGTCGGCGCGCCGCTGCCCGGTGACCAGGGCGAGCAGGATCATGCGGGACGCCCAGCCTGGCTGATTGGCTTGCGACCAGGCGTAGATGCGCTGCCACTCGTCGAGCGTGAGCCGGCGCCGGGCCACCTTGGTGGGCTGGTGGCGGACCGACGCGGCGGGGTTGGTGTTGATCCAGCCGTAGGCGACGGCCTCGCCGAAGCAGTCGCGCGCTTCGATGAGCACGCGCCGCGCCAGGTGCGGGTATTGCCCGTGCAGCCGGCGCAGCAGCTGGGCGACCTCGTGCGGGCGGATGGCCGAGATCGTGCGCGGGCCGAATTCGTCGATCAGCCGGCGCAGGCTGGCATTGCGATTCTGCAGGGTCTTGGGTTGGATGGGCCTGGCGTCGATGATCTGACGATACACGGTGACCCAGTCCGAGAAGGTGCGATACCGGGGCATGACACGCCCCAGCGTTTTGGACAGCAGCGACATTGCGCGGTCTCCTGTCGAGACACCCGGAACCCGCCGGGACGGTTGCGCGAGGAAGCACGCCCGGCTGTGCGATGCAGGCGGCTTGGGATGGGTGATGGCGACCTTGCCCGGCAGATCGCAAGCGAAATGCTTGCGCCATAACGGCACAGGCCCGTTGGGTACAACCGTCAAATCCTTGTATAAGCGGAATTTATGGCTTATCCTACGGGGAGACAGAATTCAGCCCAAGGTGCGCCCGTGTTCCAGAAACTCCGCTCGCTTTTCGGCCGCTCGAGCGACTCGGCGGCTGAGTCGGAACGGCCCGAGGTAGCGGCAGCGACGCAGCTGCCCCCGGCGCCACCCCCGAAAGTCCAGAAGGGCTCCAAGTCCTACCCCGGGTTTTTCAAGACCACCAAGCCCGACCCCAAGCAGCCGATCCGCCGCGACGACCGCAACGTCGCCAGCGCGGATCTGCTCAACTACCGGAACGGCAGTGACACCCGGAAGATCATCCACGACTATGCCCACACAAGCCCGGACCTCAGCGCCGCGCTGTGGGCGTACCTGCGCGTGGGTATCCCAAGCAAGTACACGGCCATCGCCAAGTCGGCCGTCGATGGCACGATTGACGTCGCCGCGACCACGCTGCTGCAGCAGATCATCACCCGCATGGACGTGATGCCCGACTATGCCGAGGGCTACAGCAACGTGCAGTCGCTCAAATCCCTGAGCGAGAGCCTGGCCAAGGAGCTGATGATGTACGGCGCGATGGCCGGCGAGCTCATCCTGGACAAGAGCCGGCTGCCGAGCGCGATCCAACCCGTCAGCGTGTTCACGATCCAGTTCAAGCCCGATGGCAAGGGGCTCAAGCCCGTTCAGCGGGTGGGCAACGAGGAGATCGACCTCGACATTCCGACGTTCGTGATGCTAGGTCTGGATCAAGACCTGACCGAGGCCTACCCCTCCTCCCCCTTCGAGAGCGCCATCAAGCCTGTCCTCTTCAAGGAGGAGTTTGCCCAGGACATCCACAAGATCATCAAGCGGGTCATTCATCCGCGGCAGAAGGCCAAGATCAACGAGGAGATGTTCCGCAAGAACCTGGACCAGGAAGCACAACTTGACCCGGAGAAGGCCAAGGAGGCGATGAACCAGGTCACGAACGAGCTGCAGACTCTGGTCAACAACCTGGCGCCAGACGAGGCCCTGGTCCACTTCGATACCGTGGAGTTCGATGTCGAAAACCCCTCGAACGCCGGTTTGGCTTCCGAGTATGAGGTGCTGCAGCAGATCGGCAACTCCCGCCTCTCCACGGGCGCCAAGACGATGGGCACGATTCTGGGCTTCCAGGGCGGCTCGAGCAACATCGCCTCGAGCGAGACGATGCTGTTCATGAAGTCTGCAACCAGTGCGGTGAAAGACAAACTGGACCTGTTCTACAGCCGCATGTTCACCACGTCGCTGCGCCTCTTTGGCTTGGACGTCGTTGTTGAGTTCCGGTATGCGGACATCGACCTGAGACCTGAAGCTGACTTGTCGGCATTCCGCCAGACGCAGCAGATGATGACGCTGGAGAAGCTCAGCCTTGGCCTCATCACGGACGAAGAGGCTTCGCTGACGCTGACCGGCAAACTACCGCCAGCTGGATATAAGCCGCTGTCAGGCACGATGTTCCACTTAAATAAGGGTGGCCAGGCGGCTGATACGCAGGAGCCGACTAACAGCGGGTCCACACTAAACCAAAACCTTAATGGTGACACGCCGGCCGTGGGCCGGGGGCAGAACAAGAAGGCTGAAGTTGTCAGTTTAGCCGTGGGGGCTAAATGAGTGACAAAGTCGAGCACTGGGTCGCACAGAACCTACCATTTCTCTACGCGATAGCCCTTTCGGTGTGGGGCGGCTTCGTGCAGTACGCAAACAGAGTTAGGACCGGGGAGAGGTGGTCGTGGACCAGCATGCTTCTTGACTTGGTTGTCTGCTCTTTCGCTGGGTTGATCGCGTTTTTTGCGTGTCAAGCTGCAGGAATCAAGGATTGGCAAGCTGCCATCGTGATCGCCGTCACCGCACACGAGGGTACAAGGGCTACTGGGCTCCTTGTTCAATTCAGAGACAAGGTCCTCGGGATAGACTCAAGAGTCAAGGAGAAGTAATCATGCGGCGATGGATAGATAGTTTACAGTCGGCAGCGCTACTTGTTCTCGGCGCCATATCGTTTGTTTACTTTGGCCCCCTGGTAGACAAGGGGTTCCCTGTCATTGACCCCTTTGTGATAACCAACAAAGAAGTAAGCGGTGACACGATAACCATCTCCGGGTGGCTCTACAAGCGACGCGAGTGTGAGTTCCTTGAGGCGTCTGGACGTGTAGAGCGTGACACAGGGCTGCCCCTCTCTATACCCTTCGAGTTTGTCGATGCGGAGAGACCCTATACAAGGCCTATGGGTGCTCAGGAGTGGGGCCCGTGGAGAATGGTTGTGCCTGTTGACGCAAAGCGTGTACAGGTTTTGGCACTTCATGACTGTCACCCGCTGTGGAAAACCCACACTGAGCTAGCTGTTATTGAGGTTAACAAATGATTCTGCCTGATAAGAAGCTGGGCTGGCCGATCAGCTATGAGGCTGTGCTGGAAATCGCACGCTCCGAGGGCTGCCGGCTCAAGGCGTACCGCTGTCCTGCTGGCGTACCGACGATAGGGTACGGGCACACAGGTGGCGTCAAGATGGGCGACACATGCACGCAGGAGCAAGCCGATCAATGGTTCCTAAGCGACCTGGGGGATTTTACAGAGAGTGTTCGCCGGCTGTTAAAGCGCGACGCGTCGGCAAACGAACTCGGCGCGATGGTGAGCCTCGCTTTCAACATCGGCACTCACGGATTTGCGCAATCAACGGTACTCAAGCGCCACAACGAAGGCGACCGCCAGAGCGCCGCACGAGCCTTCGCGTTGTGGAACAAGGCCCGCGTCAATGGTGTGCTGCAAGTTGTTGACGGCTTGACTTCACGCCGAGCACGAGAGGCTGCGCTGTACCTCTCTGACGACTCGCAGCCGATGCCCCAGGCTGTAGAGCCGGAGTCCAGCCTGAAGCGCAGCCCCATCGCTACCTCGAGTGTCACCAGCATCCTTGCCGGCATCTCCGCAGGCATGGCAGTGTGGACTGAGCAAGGTCAACAAGTAGCTACGACCCTGGGCGTGGACCCACTTGTAGGCTTTTGTATCGTCGTTATCTGGGCAGGTGCAACCAGCCTGTACCAGCGGGTAAAGCAGCGCCGAGAAGGCTGGGCTTGAGGTACAACAAATGGAGAAGCACATGAAACCCGTAACCGACATGGCCCAGTGGAAGCGCACCCACACGCAACCCGTCATCGACTACTGCCGATGGAACGAGACACTTGAGAGCATCACACGTACCAATGTTGATACGTTTGTCCGCCTCTACTTCATTTGGCCTCGTGTGATGCTTCGGACAATCTTCGGGGTGTGACGAGTGGAAGTTCGACCACAGCTTGAGCGGGACCCGTCAGGTGGGTGGGTCTGCAGTTGCGACAGAGACACTGCGTGGGGCGCAACACCGGAGCAGGCGTTCTCACGGTGGCTGGATAGGTTCCAGTATCGTGGCCCTGATCTGCCTATCAATTTTTCTTATGGCGAGGTAGACTCGCGCGAAACTGACAGGAGAGCATGATGCCTCGAGTTACGGAAGAGAAGGTCTGGGCGGGGACAGAGGCGAGCCTCCACGCCGCGCTGGACGCAGAGGAAGCGCGGGCGACGCGCATGGCAGCCGGGGACAGGATCAGCGATAAGGACCGGGAGACCCCCCGCCTGCTTTCCGTTGATGCTGACGGTGTGGCCACCATCAGCGTCAAGGGTCCGCTGACCAACGATGGCGATGCCATCTGGAACGAGTGGATGGGCATGACAGGCTACCCGGAGATCCGGGACGCCATGATCTCTGCGGCGACCGATACCAGTGTCCAGCACATCATCCTTGACATCGACTCGGGCGGCGGCGCCGTCTCCGGCGTCGATGACACCGCCAAGTTGATCCGCCTCGTCCACGACAACGTGAAGCCGGTCACCGCCTTCACGGACGGCTCCATGTACAGCGCTGCGTACTGGCTGGGTTCGTCGGCCGGCGAAGTCTATGCCAGCAAGGCCGCGGGTATGGGCTCCATCGGCGTGATCGCCACTCATATGGAGCGCTCGGAAATGCTGAAGGAGGCCGGGATCGGCGTCACTGTCGTCCGTGCGGGCAAGTACAAGGCCTTGGCCAACGGGGTGGAGAAGCTCTCGGAAGAGGGTAAGGCCCAGATCCAGGCCGGCGTCGACGCTGCATACAAGATCTTTGTCGGGCACGTGGCTGAAATGCGCGGCAAGAGCTATGAGTTTGCCGACAGCGTTATGGCCCAAGGTCGAGAATTCTATGGTCAGGCAGGCGCTGACGCGGGCCTGGTGGACGGCATCAAGTCGTTTGACCAGGTGATGTCCGATGTCAAGCGAAATCTTGTTGATCCGTCTATAAAGACCGCTTATACTCCGGGCAAGCAGACCTCGGGTCTGCGTGTCGAGAAAGATAACGGAGAGAACGGTATGGGCATGAAGGTGCGCAAAGCGCTGAGCGAGCAAGACATCGCCGCCCTGGCCGCGGGCGCCACTCTGGAGGCCGACCAGGCTCCCGGGACTGGCACGCAGGCCGAGACGGACGTTGCCGCTCAGGTTGAGGACGTCGAAGTTTCGGCTCAGGTCGAGACCTCGGACGAGGCGAGCGCCGAGGGCACGGGCGTTGGACAGGCTGCAGAAGTTGACGCTTCTGCGGGCGCTCTTAAGTTCGTGGCGGATCAGCTCAAGGCGGCTCAGGATGAGCTGGTGGCCTCGAAGATCGAGGCGAGCAAGCTCAAGGACAAGCTCGAGATGCTCGAGGCTGTGGTCGAGCCGCTCAAGGACATCGCGGCGAAGGCGACCAACAACATGCGAGTGGCCCTGGGCGGCTCGCTGATCGACATGTCGGCGTCGTCGCCGGCTCAGATTCTCGCGGAGCACGTCGCTGTGTCCGCCTCCTTCGCCTCGAAGTTCAAGGTGGGTGGGGTTTCCGCGACGAATGTCGAGGAACAGGTGAAGAAGCCCGCCGTGGGCGCGTCTCACATGGCTCGCGTCAATGCGGCCCGGTATAGCAAGTAATCAAGGAGAAAGATGATGGCCAAGTTTCAATTCAAGGAACTGATCGTCACCACGCCGGAAACCGCTCGACTCGGTGCCGGTACCACTGAAGGTGATCGCCTGTCCGATGCGGACGTGGGCAAGATCGTGAAGCTGGTGGGTGACTCGCGTTACAACCTCGTCGCCGTGGGCGACGCCATCGAAGGCGTTATCGCTGCGGTCGAGAGCTACACCGCCGATGGCTACTCGATCGGCTCTGTCCAGGTCAAGGACCGCAAGGAAGTCACATTCGATGGCCTGCAGGGCACCCCGGGTACCGGTGTGGTCGCCATTGGTGACTACGTCGTGGCGGGTACCCCGGTCGCTAAGGGTACTGCCCTGAGTGGCCCGGTCAAGGTCTGCAAGGCCACCTCGCAAGCTGTCGCCCCGTTCATGTGGCGTGTCGTCAGCCTGGGTTCTGCCGGTACCGGTGCCGTGGGCACGGTCGGCGTCATCGAACGTGTCAACGCCTAACTGGAGAGACAGAAATGGCTGCTTTTTACGACGAACAAGGCCAGATCCAACAGGTCGAGGTGTCCCTTGACCTGGTGCGTGAGGCTGCCGACAATGGTATGTCGGTCCGTGACTGGGTCAATACCATTTACCCCACTGATGCCAACGCTTACGGTGACGCCTTCACCCAGTTCTGCGCCTCTGAGGGCCTGGTGCTGCGTACCGCCAAGAAGGCCGGTCTGCGCGCCCCCTCGCTGCAGTCGGTCCTGGACGGCAAGCCGAAGATGGAAGCGACCGGCGCTGTGGTCCGCAACCCGAGCCAGCAGGCCCGCGTGCTGCTGATGCCCGCCATCGGCGCCCTCATCGAGGACAAGCTGACCGGTGACATGGACATGCACGCCAGCGCGTTCGACTCGATGATCGCCCTGGACGACACCATCGCTGATGAGTGGATGCTGTGGCCTGAGGCCAACTACTCGAAGCCGGAGCAAGGTCGTTCGCAGGTCACTTCGCAGCTGGCCCGCCCCGCCCGCATGCTGACTCTGACCACGTCCGAGAAGCAGGTCCGCATCCCGACCTACGCGCTGGGCATCGAGTGGTCGGAGCAGGCGACCCGCTACCTCAACCTGGACTTCGTCGCGCTGTCCATCGCCCGCCAGATCGCGGTCGAGCGCAACGAGCGCGCCCAGGAAGATCTGCGTTCGATGCTGAATGGCGACCTTGACATGGGTCAGGCTTCGCTGGCCTCGCTGAGCAAGGTCAAGACCGCGGTCTCGCTGGACACCGCTGCGACTTCGGGTCTCACCCAGAAGGCCTGGATGCTGTGGCTGTACTCGGGCACCGCTCGCCGCCGCATCACCCACGTCGTCACCGACATCCTGGGCGCTATGGCAATCGAAGCCCGCGTTGGCCGTCCGACCGTCTCGGGCGACAACAACACCAGCCCGCGCATCAACGCCGAGGCCTCGGTGCTCAACCCGACCTGGGGTGACGTGCAGGTGTTCATCACCGACGATCCCAACTGGCCGGCGAAGACCATCATGGGCATCGACAGCGAGTACGCGATCCAGCGCGTGACATCGACCAACGCGTCGTACCAGGCGCAGGAAGATTTCGTGCTCCGCCGTGGTAGCGCGATGCGATGGGACACCGGCAGCATCTGCCGCCGCCTCTATCTCGAGGCGTTTGAGGTGCTGACCTACGCGTAAGCTTAGGTGAAGGAGGCCCGGGACTTACCTCCCGGGCCTTTATCTATAGTCCACAAGGATGTTAGAGATGGCCGAGATCAAACCCACCCCCGCCAAGAAGCCTGAAGCCGCTCAGCCCACAAGAATCAAGGTGTGCTCTGTCGTCGGGCTCATGATCCACCCCTTCACCTTGGACAACATCACCGAGGTACCCTTGGAGGTCGAGAAGGACTGGTGGATCGACAACCAACTTGAAGCCGGGAAGCTGACCCATGTCACTGCTTAACTACACCACCTACGACGACATCCGGGCTGCGCTCGGGGTCACGGACGAGGAGCTGGGCGATGATGTGCTCGGCCTACAGCTCTACGAAGACAGCCTTCGGTTTGAGCTGGATGACGTCCACCCCGACCTTGCCACCCTTCACACAACACTCGAGTCGACCCCTGTCCTGACGTCGGCCCAGGAGCGGCTCATGGCCGCGTGTCGTGGCTTTTCGACCTACGCCGTGGCCAGATCGTTGACAAGCACCTTGCCCATGTTCGGGCCCAAGTCCATCGAGGACGGCAAGGCGCGCATGGAGCGATTCGCGGACCCGTACAAGGCTACCATCGAGGCCGTGAACAAGTCCTACGCCACGTGGAAGGCGCGACTTGAGGCTGCCTATGGCACGTTGATGTCTACGTCGAAGCCTACGGTGTTCATGTCCTATGCCGTGTCCGCGACCCCGACGTACAACCCGATTACGGGGGCGTAAGCATGAAGCTGAAGAACGTGTCCAAGTTCTTTGACAAAACTAAAGCCGTAGACGCCTACAACCCGCGCTACAGCTTTAAGTGCCAAGTCGAGCCTCTCGACATGTACAGGACTGAGGGCACGCGAATTAAGATAAGAAATATGTCTACGGCTCCTGAGGTAGTCATACCTGTGCGTAGAGTTATTAAGATTGATGATCAAGCATACATCGTAAGCGATTCAAGCCTTGACCATTGGTCTGGTGAAGCCATTCGCAGTAGGTATGTACTTCAGGGCGCCGACCATGTTGTGGAAATCCGAACGATTGCGCAAGTCCTGGAAGATGTTCCTGGAGTTCAGGCGTACGCGTCCATCGACTTCAACAAGTACGGGACCGACGAGCGAGACTCCAGCGAGTACCACCCCCAGTACCACATCTACTTTGGTAAAGAAACGGTCGGGGAAGATGTCTTAATCCACACAGTGGATAGGAACTACTTCGTCAAGAACAGCTACTTGACACCCGCGGGCATTGTCGATGCCCTGGCCAACGAGCTTGATGACCCAGTCGTTCAGGTGACAGTGTCAACAGGCCGCAGCTACAACCCGGTCACCGACAGCTACACCGCCACAACGGTGAGCGTACGCGCGGTGCGGGTCAGGTGGCAGGAGTACTTCGAGTACCTGACACAAGGTTCCACAAAGTATGAGCGGGGCGACGCCCAGCTATTCGTGCTGCCTGCGGTACAGGCTAAAGCCGGGGACACAGTCAGCATCGGGGGTGAGGACTTCAAGGTCCTATCCCACCTTGACAGGACGGGGTACAGATCTCTGCATATCAGGCGAGAGCCATGAGAGCGTACTTCTCCCAAAACAAGAAGTTCGACTACGCACTTGCAGCGGCGCTCACCCGTACCTCTGAGTACGCGATGGCTAAGGTCAAGGCCGTAATGTACCGGGCACTTGACTATGCAGCCAGAACATCCCCGCAGTATACGGGCACCTACGCGTCGAACTGGAGGCTCTCAATCGGTGCTCCTAAACCGGGGAACAATGACTGGCACGGCAAGGACTTCGGGCTTAGCGAGGGTGACTCACAAGCTGTGAATGAGGCTATAAATGCCCGCGGCAACAAGCTCTCAGGCCTTCGTACGGGTCAAAAGGTGTTCCTATCCACTCGGGGCTATAACAAGGAAGACGGAGAGGACTACACCTGGGACATTGAAGCCAACATCATGAAATTCAGGGACGTGAACCCCAGTAGAGGCGCAGTTGTGGCCCGGACAGTTTCCCAGATGAAGCGGTACATCCAAGAAGTGAAGGCAATGAAGATCAGAGGTGTGAAGTGACAACACGTGTAGAAGCTCGAGCTGAAGTAGCCTCCGTGCTGCAGACCAACCTCGCCGGCAATTTCCCTGGGCTCCCCTTCTTCTGGGACGACACCGTTGCGGTGGACCTGGACAAAGTCGGGGACAGGTTCGTTCGCGTGGTCACCAGCTTCCTCGACACCGAGGAGATGACCGTCGACCCCGGGCGCGAGATGCGTCGACACGGGATCGTGTCGATCTTCGTGTTTCAGCGCGAGGGACAGGCGCAGGGGCCGGCGCTGGCCGTGCTCGACACCGTCGACACAGTTGTCAGATTCGTCCCCACTACTAAGGTGCGGTTCGAGGCCCCGGTCGAGCGCCGGCCAGAAACCCGGGACGGCTGGACCAGCCGGGGCATCGACATCCCGTTCTACTCCGACACCCTGGCCTGGACCTGATAGGCTCCGTTGATCCTTGCATAAATTCTCCTTATCGTGTATTTTCTGCGGAAGGTCGGACTTGCCCCCGGCCGTCCAACCTAATTAGGAGAATGACATGGCAATTACCCTTACCACAGGTTCGACCCTGTCGGTCGCCAAGACTTATGCGGCGTCGCTCAACTTTACGGCTGCCACCAATGCCTCGCCCTGCGCCCTGACCGTTTCGGGCTCGACCATCGTGGCGGGTGACTATGTCGAGGTCAACTCTGGCTGGGGCCTGCTTGACAAGCGTCTGGTTCGTGCCGGCGCCGGTACCTCGGCCACCTCCCTTGTTCTGGAAGGCATCGACACGACGGACACGACCAAGTACCCGGCCGGCGCTGGCATTGGCTCGGTTCGCAAGGTCTCGACCTGGACCCAAATCACCCAGGTGCGCTCGATTAGCGCCAGTGGCGGTCAGCAGCAGTACGCCGACGTCACCTCGATCGTGGACGTGGTCACGCGCCAGATCCCGACCGTGCGCGGCGCCGTGGAAATGACCGTGGACGTGTTCGATGACCCGTCCCTGGCCTGGTACGCCGACGTGATGAAGGCCGACGACGCTCGCTCCCCGTACGGCATGATCCTGGCGTTCCCGAACGGCTCGAAGACCGTGGCGAACGCCTACTGGTCGCTGATGCGTGTGCCGACCATGGCCCAGAACGAGGCCTTGATGACCCAGATCAGCCTGTCGTACGCGGCTGAGCCGGTTCGTTACGCGAACTGATACGGCAACTAAGTTGCCAGAAGAACCTGCTGGCCTGAGCTAACGCTTCCACACGTGCTTCCCCGCCTTGCACGTAGGCCAGCAGGTACCCTAAGGCGGGAATCTTCAAAGGCGGAATCACCATGTTCACAATCAATCCCACCCCTACCTTCAAACTTGATGTGACGATCCCCTCGCCTACTGGCGGCGGCAAGGTCGGCATCATCTTCAAGCACAAGGGTCGCAAAGCCCTCGCTGAGTTCGTGAAGTCGCTGACGGAAGAAGGCTCGACGCGCACCGACCTGGACGGCTTGCTCGAGATCATCGTCGGCTGGGACGGCGTCCAGGAGCCGTTCAGCAAGGACGGCCTCGAGGCGTTGCTGGACAACTACCCGGCCGCTGCCAAGGCCATCTACGACGTCTACTTCCCCGCGGTTTCTGAAGGCACAGCTGCCCGAAAAAACTGAAGGACGTAGTGGCCCGGATGTACGCTCCGGGCCCTACGCAAGAAGAGCTGGACCTCCTCGGAATCTCAATGGAAGACGTGGAGGACACCAGCTCAACTGATATATGGCCAGAGAACCTGAGCGCGTATCTGGTCTTTGACGCCATGCGTACACAGTGGCGTGTGGGAATGGCGGGCGCTACGGGCCTGGACTATGCGGCACTGCCCGCAACCCTTGACTTCCTCGGCATTGAGTTTGACGAAGACTTGACCCGTAGACAGCTATTCAGCCAAGTAAGGTTTATGGAGTATGAGGCGCTTAGCCTCATGGCCCAACAAAGAAAATAGCTGATTAGAGAGTCGAGGAATAGGTCATGGCCGGCGAGAACTCAGGCGATACAGTAAATATCATTGCCCTCGGGGCTGACACAGCGCCGCTCGACGCTGCCTTGAAGCACTCGCTGTCTCAGATGAGGATTTACCAGTACGAGCTGGCAAAGCTTGAGAGGGCTGGAGGGGGGGAGTCCTCGCGGGCGGACAACCTCAGACGTCTAATCGCCGTAGAGAATAATGCTGCAGAGGCTACCAGGAAGAGAATCCAAGTTCTTCGTTCTGGGGCTGAGGCCAACGAGGCTTTTGCCAAGAGCTCTGTCAGGGTTGCGGAGGCCACAGGCAGGCTCACGTCGTCTCTGAAGGCTGCAGCTGCAGCTTCCGTGTCTGCCCACGAGGCCATGAGAGCCAAGCTCCTCAACGAGAGGGCTGAGGCTGCGAGGAAGGC
>CALMKG010000175.1 GCA_937867175.1 uncultured Propionibacterium sp.
CGATTCGGTTGAACAGGCCATCGCGGTCGAAGTCGTCCAAGCGCTTGATCAGCTCCGATGGCTTGCGCACCGTGATCGACACGGTGCCGCGCGTCACGGCCGGTGGAATGACGAACTGGATCCGCTCCCCACTGGGCAGTGTGGCCGAGAGCAGCGGCCGTTCCTGGTTGATCTGCTGGTCGCAGTAGGTGGCTACGGCCGTGGCCAGTGACAGGCAGCGTTCCAGCGTCATATTGGGCGCATCCACCTGCTTCCAGCCCTGCACGGTTTCCACTTGCAGCACGCCGGGGTGGTTCAAGCAGACTTCCAGTACGCCCGGCGCATCCAGCTGCTCTCGCAGCGGGCGCAGGAACTCGACCACCGAGGTGGCGTCGCCACACCAGCCATCCGGTTGGGCGTCATCGGTTAAGGGCAGGACGTTCATCGCTCGACCGGCTGCAGTGCGTAGACCGACGAGAAGTCCACATCGCGGGCCACGTAGATGCCCACAATGCCGCCTTGGTTCTGGTAAATCAACGGTGGGATGTTGATGGTGCTATCCAGCACCATTTCCGCCAGCTTGCTGGTGTTCTCGGTGGTGGAGGGCAGGACGATGGTGTCCGCTTCACGGTCCTGCATCTGGTTCTGGATCACCAGCTTGACCGAGTCGTCGATCAGGGAGAGCAGCATCGCGGCGCCGATGCGCTCCCCCCACCGGTTGTCCACATGGCCATCGATGCCCGACTCGCCCAGTTGCCCCGTGCCCGGCGACTCAACATCTACCGTGACGCCGTGTGGTGTGCGGATGCGGGTCCACAGCACCGGTATGCGAACCGTTCCTGGCCGGACCGACGCGATGCGGTATTCGCCGTCCAGGTGCGAGCCACGCTCGATCAGCAGCACACGGCCGTTGTCGCTGTAAACGTTGCGTTGCACCTGGCAGCCGACCAGACCCGAAGCCGCGCTGATGACCTGTGTCTTGAGCGCGCAGGTGAAGGCTGTGCCTTTGGGCAGGGTCAGGCTGCGGTCACCCAGCGTGGTGGCCTTGACTCGGGGTGTGGAAGAGCCCTGCAACTCGCCGCCGAACAAACCGGCCGCCCCAGAGCGCGGGTTCGACCCAATATCAGGTGAGGACGTCGGCTCGGTGGCTGCAGCCCCGAGACCCGCCGGCAAGGCGTTGCCCTGGGTCAGGGTGTCCAGTAGCCCCTGCAACCGGCGCTGGTAGTCCTGCAGTTGCTTGGCGGCGGAGGCAGCCGGGTCGTTGGGCAACTGCGAGACGTCGCTGTTTGCGCCAGCGGCACCACCAGGCCGGGATGACACCACCAGCACCGGTGCATCGTCTGGTGAGAGGGCCTTGGGCCCGGATGGTGTGGCCGTGCCTGTGTTCCGCAACCCGATGGGGTCGGCCGGTTCTGCGGGCGTTGGGATCAATGCAGGCACGCGGGGATTGACTGGCTGGGTCATGTCCAGCTGCCGGGTGCCGGCGCCCGCGGCCGAGGGGCGGTCTCTCAGCAGCGACTTGTCCTTGTCTGCATCGCTGTTGTGGTCGATGAAACGGTACAGGTACAGGCCACTCATGCCTGCGACCATGGTCACCACCAGGCCAATGATCGAGATGTTTTTCCAGGACAGGTTGAGCGGCTGTCGGCGGGCCACGTTGGGAATGCCCGCTTCGCCCGGCAGGGGGCTGATGGTGTTGCCGCTGTCCTGCGACGATGAATCGTCGTTTGTCGCCGACGAACCTTGCGATCGCTCAGTCATGGCTGTGCTCCAGTGCTGGACGGTGAATGGGAGGGATCGGACTTCAACACCCGCTGTACACCGGGCACGGTGGTGG
>CALMKG010000176.1 GCA_937867175.1 uncultured Propionibacterium sp.
CTCGCCGACCTGTCGATGCGCCGAATCGGCGACGCCGTGGGGGTCCAGGCCGCCACCATCTACTGGCATTTCGACAACAAGCAGACGCTGCTGGCTGCGGTCTCGGACGTGATCCTGACCGCCTTGGCTGAGCCGCCCAGCTGCGAGTTCGGGCACTCGTTGGCCAGTTGGGCGCGCGACCTGCGTTGCGTCCTGCTCGGTCATCGGGACGCAGCAGAACTGGTGGCGGCGACATTGGCCGTCGGGCTGGGGGAGCGTGGCCCCGACGGCCCGGCGGCACAGATCTTCCGGTCGGCGGGTTGGCCGCAGCTGGACGCGCAGCGTGCGGCCCGGGCGGCCACGCACTTCATCTTGGGTCATGTGATGCAGGAGCAGACCCGGCAGAACCTGCTCCGCGTGGGTGTGCTGGCCGCTCCTGCCGAGGCGCTGGACGATGCGGGATTCGAGCTTGGCCTACAGCTGGTGGTGAAGGGCGCCGGAACATTTCGGGAGTTTGCATAACTATTGGGGACGCGGCATAGTTATGCTATGACCTATTCGATAGCGGTGGCTGGGTGCACCGGTTACGCGGGCGGGGAGATCGTGCGGCTGGCCGCCGGCCATCCCGAGATCAGCATCGGCGCTTTGACCGCGCACTCCAATGCTGGGACGAAGCTCGGCGCCCACCTGCCGAACCTGCCCCACCTGGCCGACCGGGACGTCGTCGACACCACCACCGACAACCTTTCCGGTCATGATGTCGTTTTCCTCGCACTCCCGCATGGTGCATCGGCCAGGGTCGCTGCCGAGTTGGCCGACGATGTGCTGGTCATCGACTGTGGCGCGGATTTCCGGCTCAGCGATGCTGAACAGTGGCACAAATTCTACGGCTCCGAGCACGCCGGCACCTGGCCCTACGGCCTGCCCGAGTTGCCCGGTGCCCGCCAGGAACTGATCGGGGCCAACCGCATCGCGGTGCCAGGCTGTTACCCGACCACGGTCACGCTGTCGCTGCTGCCGGCGCTGGTCTCCGGGTTGATCACCGGGCACGATGTGACTGTCGCGGCGGCGTCCGGCACTTCCGGAGCGGGCAAGTCTGCCAAACCGCATCTGCTGGGCAGCGAACTGATCAACTCAATCAGCGCCTACGGCGTCGGCGGAGTGCACCGGCACGTTCCCGAGATCTTGCAGAACATGGCACGGCTGGGCGCGGTCGCACCGACCGTCAGTTTCACCCCGGTGCTCGCACCGATGTCGCGCGGCATCCTCGCCGTGGTCACCGCCCCGATCAGCGGCCATGACGCCGCCACGGTGCAGCAGGCATACCTGGCCGCCTATGCAGACGAGCCGTTCTGCACTGTGCTGCCTGCTGGCCGATGGCCGGCGTCGAAGTCGGTGCTGGGTAGCAACGGCTTCCAGGTGCAGGTGACGGTGGATGAGTCCGCCGGACGGCTGGTTGCGGTCGGCACGCTGGACAACCTGACCAAGGGCACCGCCGGGGGTGCCATCCAGTCGATGAACCTGGCGCTCGGCTTGCCGGAGACCACCGGCCTGTCCACGATCGGGGTGGCGCCGTGAGCATCACTGCAGCGCAGGGCTTCCTGGCCGCCGGCGTCGCGGCCGGCATCAAGGCCAGCGGACGGCTGGACCTGGCGCTGGTGGTCAACCAGGGCCCACGTTTTGATGCGGCCGGCGTCTTCACCTCGAACCGCGTCTTCGCGGCCCCGGTGGCCTGGTCGCGGCAGGCGGTCGCCGACGGTCGCTTGCAGGCAGTCGTGCTGAACTCTGGCGGCGCCAATGCCTGCACCGGGCGCGAGGGCTACCAGGACACCGTCGCCACCGCCCATCGAGTTGCGTCGGCGGTCGGCTGTGATCCGGAAGCGGTCGGGGTCTGCTCGACCGGGCTGATCGGGGTCCGACTTCCGATGGAAGCACTGCTGGCCGGTGTCGACCAAGCCCATCTGGTCTTGGCGGACGCCGGTGGTGATGATGCGGCGCGCGCCATCATGACCACCGATACGGTGCCCAAGCAGGCGTCCGTCCAGGGGGTCGGCGGTTACACGATCGGGGGTATGGCCAAGGGCGCCGGGATGCTGGCTCCCGCGTTGGCAACCATGCTGGTGGTTCTCACCACCGACGCGGTCATCGACTCGCCGACGTTGCAGGCAAGCCTAGAACAGGCTACCGCCCTGACCTTCGACCGCATCGACTCCGACGGCTGCATGTCGACCAACGACACTGTCCTGCTGCTGGCCAGCGGCGCGTCCGGCTTCACCCCCGACCCAGGCGAGTTCACCACGAATCTGGCGAAGGTCTGTTGGAGCCTCGCCCGGCAACTGATCGCGGACGCCGAGGGTGCCTCCCACGACATCGCCATTGAGATCGTCAACGCCGCCAGCGAGGACGAGGCGCTCGAAGTGGCTCGCTCCGTCGGACGCAGCAACCTGTTCAAATGCGCGATCTTTGGCAACGACCCCAACTGGGGACGTGTGCTGTCGGCGATCGGGGTGACCCGGGCAACCTTCGACCCAGACCAACTTGACGTCAGCATCAACGGCATCCAGGTCTGCCGTGGCGGCGGGGTGGGCCAGGACCGCGCACTGGTCGACCTCAGCGCACGCGAATGCCACGTGCTGGTCGACCTGCATGCCGGCGGGGCCGCAGCGACGATCTGGACCAACGACTTGACCTACGACTACGTCAAAGAGAACGCGGAGTACAGCTCCTGATGGCTGAGCAGCGGGTATACAAGGAGGCCGAACTTGTGGCCAAAGCCGGCACACTCATCGAGGCGTTGCCCTGGCTGATGCAGTACGCAGGCAAGATCGTGGTGATCAAGTACGGCGGCAACGCCATGATCGACGACGAACTGAAGTTGGCTTTCGCTCAAGACATCGTCTTCCTGCGGCGGGCCGGGGTGAAACCGGTGGTGGTGCACGGCGGCGGGCCGCAGATCAGCTTGATGCTGGGTCGCCTCGACATCCAGTCCGAGTTCCGTGGCGGGCTGCGGGTCACCAGCCCCGAAGCGATGGACGTGGTCCGGATGGTCCTGGTCGGCCAAGTCGGCCGGGAACTGGTCAACCTGATCAACCGCTACGCTCCCTTCGCCGTCGGGCTCTCCGGTGAGGACGCCGGCCTGTTCACCGCCGTACCGAAGCTGATCGAGGTGGACGGCGAGGAGGTCGACCTCGGCCAGGTGGGCGACGTGGCATCGGTCAACCCGGCAGCGGTACTCGACCTGATCGAGGCCGGCCGCGTGCCTGTGGTCGCCACCGTCGCCCCTGGCCCTGACGACCTGATCTACAACGTCAACGCCGACACCGCGGCGGCCGCCCTGGCCGTGGCGCTGAACGCCGAACGCCTGGTGATGCTCACCGACGTGGCTGGGCTCTACGCCGACTGGCCGAACTCGGAAGAGGTGATCACCCAGATCACCCCGCCCGAGGTGCGTGCGCTGCTGCCCAGCCTGGCGTCCGGGATGCGTCCCAAGATGGAGGCCTGCCTGCGAGCGGTCGAGGGTGGCGTCGACCGGGCCACCATCATCGACGGCCGAGTCAAGCACGCCCTGTTGCTCGAGATCTTCACCAATGAGGGTGCCGGCACCATGATCATCAACGAACCGCAGGAGGGACGATGACCAACCAGCACGATTGGGTCAACCGCTACGACGCCACCATGATGCACAACTTCGGGCTGCCGAAGCGGGTCTTCGTGCGCGGCGAGGGGGTATACCTGTGGGACGCGGACGGTAACAAGTACACCGATATGTTCAGCGGCATCGCGGTCACCGGCCTGGGGCAGGCCCACCCGGCTGTGGTGTCGGCGGTGGCCGACCAGCTCGCCACCCTGGGCCACACCAGCAACCTCTTCGCGTCGCCGCCGCAGATCGCGCTCGCCGAGCGGCTGGCGGCGCTGGCCACCGGGGGTGACCCGGCCAAGGCAGCGCGGGTCTATCTCGGCAATTCGGGCACCGAGGCCAACGAGGCAGCTTTCAAGGCCACCAGGCTGACCGGACGAACCAAGCTGGTCGCCATGGAGGGGTCGTTCCACGGCCGGACGATGGGTTCACTGGCGCTCACCTCGACCGCCAAGTACCGCGAACCCTTCGAGCCGCTCCCCGGAGATGTCACCTTCGTGCCTTTCGGTGACGCCGAGGCTTTGGCGGCAGCGGTGGACGACAGCACTGCGGCGGTCGTCCTGGAAACCATCCAAGGCGAGAGCGGGGTGGTCGTGCCGCCTGACGGCTACCTGGCCCAGGTTCGTGCGGTGACCCGTCAGCATGGCGCGCTGCTGTGGGTGGACGAGGTGCAGACCGGCATCGGTCGTTGCGGCGAGTGGCTCACCTCGGTCGC
>CALMKG010000177.1 GCA_937867175.1 uncultured Propionibacterium sp.
CCCCACTGGCTCAGCTGGACACCCCCACCAACCCACCGTCAACTGTGTAGAGCCCTGAATCGGCGAAGCCAGCCGACGGACGGATAGCGGCCCATCGCCACCACTTCGCGCACCGTGATGGGGGCGCCCTCGGGGACCGCCATGGATTGCATGACGTACGCGAGGCGGCGGTGCGCCTCGGGCACCGGTCGGCCGAAGACCGTCAGGGTGCCCGACAGCGGTTCGATGAGGCCTGCCATGGCATGCAAGAGGGTGGACTTGCCTGAGCCGTTGGGGCCGATGACGGCTGTCAGTGCGCCAGCTGGCACCTCAAAGGTCGACTCGTTCACCGCCAGGTGCGTGCCGTAGGCCAGCACCAGGCGCGTGCCTTAGGCGAGGTTCGTCATCGGGCTCGCCTTGCGCGGGTGGAGATACTGCGCCGCTGCCATGCCTCGACAAGCCACTTCGTCGTCAGCACCAGGAAGAAGACGGCGACCGCAACCAGTGCCATGGTCGCCGAACCCGCGATGCCCAGGTGGAAACTGAGCGCCAACCCCAGCCATACCGAAAACGCGGACAGCGCGATCGACCAAACGAACATCCGAGGTACCGTGCGGGCCACCAGGGCGGCGGTGGCCGGTGGCCCGACCAGTTGGCCGAATACCAGCAGCGTGCCCACGGTCTGGAAGCTGCCGATCACTGCGGCCGCTATCAGTACGAGCAGCAGAGCGTGGACCAGTCTGGGACGCATGCCGAGTGTCTGGGCTTTCTGGGCGGACAGCGTCAGCACTAGCAGCGGGCGGTACAGCACCACGGCGGCGATCACCACGATGGCTGCGAGGATCGCTTGGCAGAGGAGGTCAGGTTCGCTCGCACCGAAGGCGTCCCCGAACAGGATGCTGGTCAGACTCCCGGTGTAACTGCGACTCTTCGAGATGATCGCGACACCCAAGGCCAGCATCCCGACGAAGAGCAGACCGATGCCGGTGTCCTCCCGGAGCCTCGAGTGCCGGTGGACGAACTCGATGCCGCCGACCATGACCACCGCTGCGACGCCAGCGCCGAGCAAGGGGGAGAAGTCGAACAGCACGGCGGCTGCGATGCCTGGCAGGACGCCGTGCACGAACGCGTCCCCGAAAAAGCTCATCCCGCGCAATACCAGCCACACCCCCACGACCGAAGACATCACGCCGGCGGTTAAACCGCCGATCAGCGCGCGCTGCTGAAACCCGAGCGCGAACGGCTCCAAGAACCAGTCCACCGTCACTTCGGTTCCAGTGCCTGGGCGATGAGTTCTGCGTTGGTGGTCATCATTGAGGCGTAGGTCTCGGCGCCGGAGCCAGCCGGCCCGAGGCTGCCGACGTACAACGGCACCACTTGAACTTGCGGACCGGCTTCCCTGGCCACGGCCTCGACCGCGTTCGACTGCGCAGCGATGTTGGAGAAGATAGCGGGGATCTGGCGTGTCTGGATGGTCTCGATCAACGCAGCCAGCTCGCGGGACGAAGGCTCGGCCTCGGTGGAGCCACCCGCGATCACGACGCCGGCGATCTCGAAGCCGTAGGCGGCGGCGAAGTAGCCGAAGGCGTTGTGGTCGGTGACCAGCACACGGTTCGAGGGCTCGACCCCCGCAAGGATGTCACGGACCGACGTGTCGAGGACGAGCAGGTCGTCGCGCACCTGCGTCCCGCAGGTGGCGTAGGTGCTGTCGCCGGTGATCGTGGCAAGTTCGTGGCCGATGATGGCCGCAGCGTCGGCCATGCGGGCGACGTCCAGCCAGAAGTGCGGGTCATGGGTGGCGGGCAGTTGCCCCGTCGAGTCCCCGTCACCGAAGGGCAAGGGGTTGAGCAGCGGGGCCACCTCGAGGACGTGGGCACCGTCCTGCTGTGCGCTGGCCAGGACGCTGGTCATGCCTTCCTCCAGCCCGAGCCCGCTGCTGACCACCAGTTGGGTGTTCACCAGGTCGGCGACGTGCTCCGATGACAGCGAGAAGCTGTGCGGATCATCGCCGGGAGCCATCAGTGTCTCCGACGAAGCGCCAGCGCAACTTGCGATGTCGGTGACCACGCTGCCGAGCATGGTGGTGGTTGCGATCACCACCGGCTCGTCGGCGTCCGGCGTGTCCGATTGACCGCACCCACCCAGGGTCAGAGTTGCCAGCAGGGCCAACCCGACCAATCGGGTGCTCACCCGCTCTGGACGACCTCTGGACACCCCGACTGTCATAACAGCGTCCAAGTAGTGAGAATCGTTGTCAGGGTAGCGCGATTCAGCGCCGGCGACCGCCGTGGTGACCAGCGTGCCCGTGCCCGTGACAGATACCTCCCTCGGACTCCAGGGTCCCGTTGAGGTAGCTGTCGACCGCAGCGGCAGGGGCTCCGGAGACGCCGGTGGCCACGGTCATGCCGAGCGAGTTGCACAGCGCGATGGCTTGAGTTCCCATGCCTCCGGCGATCACGATGTCGGCCCCGAGACTGTGCAGGTACTCGGGTGGGCGCGCCACGTCGTGCCCGGGGTTGGGGATGTACGTGGTGGCGACCACGACGCCGTCCTGCACCTTGAAGATGTCGTAGCCGGCGCAGTGTCCGAAGTGCTGGGAGATCTGGCCGTGGTCGCTGGCTGCTGCAATGGTGAGCATGTTGGTTGTCCTGTTCATTGGGTTGGTCAGGCCGGCCGGCTTGTCCCGGTCAGCAAGTTGAAGGTGGTTCGGAAGACTTCGCGGATCGCCCGGCCGGCTGGCGAGTCAGCCGTGGCCAGGGTCTGGCCCCGGTTGGTGACCTCGACCACCGCCGGGTCGAACGGGATGGATCCGATGAATGCGGCGCCGAGTTCTCGGCAGCGGTGGACGATGAGTTCAGCCTTGTCCGGGTTGGTGTCTGCCTTGTTGAGGCAGACCACGGCGAGGACATCGAAGACGCCGGCGGTCTGTAGAAGCCGCTCCAAGTCGCTCAACCCGGACAGGGAGGGCTCAGTAACCACCAGGACGAGGTCCACCCCGCTCATTGATGCGAGCACCGGGCACCCGATGCCGGGGGAGCCGTCGATGACGGCAAAGTCGGCGCGGGTGGTGGCGGTGAGTTGCTGCTTGACTTCCGTGACAACCTTGCCCGAGTTGGAGTTGCCCATGGTGAGGGTCGCGGTGGAGAGCGTCTGGTAGGCGTCCTGCTGGAGCTTAAGTTGGCCGGCCACGTACGGCACCATGGTGATCGCCTCGACCGGGCATAGCACAGTGCACAGTGCACAGCCCTCGCATGCGAAGCGGTCAATGCGGTAGCCGTCCTCGGACGTGATGGCGTCGAACCGGCAGCTCTGCAGGCACAGGTCGCAATCAATGCAAAGGTCCTGGTCGATGATTGCCCGTGGCATGCCGAGGCTGGGAGTGACCTGGATGGGTCCGTCGACCCTGGTGACGAAATGCAGGTTGGGTGCGTCCACGTCGCAGTCGGCGAACGCCGGCGCCCTCGACAATTCGATGAAGGCGCTGGCGACGGTGGTCTTGCCGGTGCCGCCCTTGCCGCTCAGAACCAGCAGTTGCTTCATGCTCGGGCCTCCCGGATGATCCTCGACAGCAGGGCCCGGAAGGTCTCCGCACACGTGGGACAGTGGTCGGCGACGATGCGTCCGTCGCTGTTCAGCACAGCCAGGTGCGGGTCGTAGGGGATTCGTCCTAGGACGGGAATCTGCTCGGCGCGGCAGAAATCCTCGATGCGGGAATCGTCGGTGGTCGCCTTGTTGACCACCACCCCACACGGTTTCCCGAACAGATGGACCAGTTCGAGGACCATGCGAAGGTTGTGCAGGCCGAAGAGGGTCGGTTCTGCCACCACAACGCAGTAGTCCGCCGCGCGGACGGGTTCCATCACGGGGCAGGCAGCTCCCGGGGGACAGTCCAGGACGGTCAGCTCACCGGC
>CALMKG010000178.1 GCA_937867175.1 uncultured Propionibacterium sp.
CCGACCTGGCCAAGCCGGAAGAGCTCCAGCAAAGCGAGGAACCTCGCGACCGTGACCAACCGGTTGGCGTCCCCAGTGAGGGCCCGGAACGTCATGCTACGCGACTGCCGGAGCCGCCCGATCACGATATCGGCCTGCTCGGCGACGCTCACCTGGGGGATGTGCAACTGGTCGAGCGGCATGACGGGTTCCTCGGCGCGGGTGAACGCCCGTTCCGCGAGTCGCGCCAGCCTTTCGACACCACCTGGGATGGTGACCTCGGGTAGCAGGCCGCGGAACTGATCCTCCAGGCCACCCGGCCGGGCGTGCACGAGACACTCGGCGGCCATCCGGTCGGCGAACCATGCCGAAACCCGCTTGTAGGCGCGGTATTGCAGGAGCCGGGCGAAGAGCAGATCTCGCGCCTCCAGGACGGCGAGGTCCTCCGGGTCGTCCACGTCGCCGCTGGGCAGCAGCCGTGCCGCCTTGAGGTCGAGCAGTGTGGCTGCCACCACCAAGAATGAGGAGGTCTGTTCCAGGTCCCAGACCTCACCACCGGCCTTGACGTACGCGATGAACTCGTCGGTGACCTGGCTGAGCGCGACCTCCGCGATGTCGAGTTGATGACGGCCGATCAGCTGCAGCAGCAGGTCGAAGGGGCCCTCGAAGTTGTCCAGCGTGATCCGGAACCCATGCCTGGGCTCGGCGCTGGTCATTGCCGCAGCCGTTGGGCGATGTCCGAATCGGCACCGTTGGCAGCCAGGTCCGCCAGCATGATGTCGAGGGCCTCGCGGACCAGGCGGCCCCGGTCGACGTTGATGCCGAGTTCGGCGCGCAGCCGCAGTCGCGTCTGCTCCAGCTCCAGCAGTTCAGCCGAACTGACGTAGACGGTGATCTTCTCCTCGTGACGCACTCGTCCCGTCGGGCCGGTCGAAGCCGCCCGTTGGGGCCCTTCGTTGCTGGTGTCTGGCTTGCTGGGGGCGGCCGGCTGGCCACCGAAGAGCTCATCGGCGCCAGGCAGGCTCACCCGGCGTGGCATCTGGCGAGCACCTCCCGGGCGAGCATGCGGTAGGCGGTGGCGCCCGGCGAGGACGGAGCGTAGGTGGTGATCGGTTCACCCGCCACCGTGGTCTCGGGGAACTTGACGGTGCGCCGGATGACAGTGTGGAAGACCTTGTCGCCGAACGCTTCCAAGACACGCTCGAGTACCTCGCGGCTGTGCAGCGTCCGTGAGTCGAACATGGTCGCCAAGATGCCCAGCAATTCCAGGTCGTTGTTGAGCCGCTCGGTCACCTTGGCGATGGTGTCGGTGAGCAGCGCAACACCGCGCAGCGCGAAGAACTCGCACTCCAGCGGGATCAGGACCTTGTCGGAGGCCGTCAATGCGTTCACAGTGAGCAGACCCAATGAGGGCGCGCAGTCGATCAGGATGATGTCGTAGCGATCGCGGATGGGATCCAGCACCCGCTTCAGCGTTTGCTCCCGCGCTACCTCGCTGACCAGTTGCACCTCTGCCGCCGACAGATCGATATTGGCCGGCAGCAGGTCGAGCCGGTCGACCGTTGTGGACAAGACGATCTCGTCGAAGGAGAACTCGCGGCTGAGCAGTAGGTTGTAGATGGACTGGTCGAGGGTGTGTGGGTTAACTCCCAACCCCACCGACAGCGATCCCTGAGGATCGAAGTCGACCAGCAGGATGCGGCGTCCGGTCTCGGCCAGCGCCGCACCGAGGTTGATGGTGGTGGTGGTCTTGCCGACGCCGCCCTTCTGGTTGGTCAGCGCGATGATGATGGCTCGTTTCGGGCCGGCTGGTGGCGGTGTCGGTTCCGGCAGGTCGGGCAGCGGACGTCCGGTGGGCCCGAGGTCTTCGGGCTCTTCGTCCTGGGTGTCCACATCGAACAGCCCCTCGTCAGCCCGTTGCGGACCGTGATTCATTCGCGTGCTCCTTCGCCCGATACCGACCCAACGATAGTCGACATATTCCCCGGCATACCCGATCCGCGGATTACCTGAAGATGTCGAGGATGCGGTCCCAGATCGACTTGTCACCCACAGCATCGGGTTCGGCGGGCTCGGGCGCCGGCTCAGTCTGCGCGTCCACCAGGTAGACGAACTGGACGCGCGCAATGCCGGTGTTGCGAGGATCTGCGAACGAGACCAGCGTGAAGTCGCTGGGCAAGAAGTCTGCCATCGCCTCGTCGATTCGCTCGGTCATCTGCTGGTCCATGTCGCTGGTCTCGT
>CALMKG010000179.1 GCA_937867175.1 uncultured Propionibacterium sp.
GGCCTCGATCGCTTCGAGGATCGCCACTGGCGAGAACTGGAAAAGCAACTCGGGATGGTCACCTCCGATCCCCCTGAGTCGTCCGATGTACCCGATATCGAGGCCACCCATAGCGGTGGCCTCGCTGTTTCTGGCGTCCGCAAACCCGGCCGTCAATTGATCCGCAGCCGTTGGCTGACATAACTGGAGTAACTCATGAGCTTGCAAACCCAACTCAATAGCTTCGTCCTCCGCGTTGCCGAGGAATTCAATACCGTCAAAGGCCGCACCGGCACCCTGACGGCACTGACCACGACAGACAAGTCGAGTCTCGTCGCCGCCATCAACGAACTCAAGGCCGCGATTGTCACGGCGGTCATGATCGACGACCTGCAGGTGTCGACCACGACGACCTATTCGTCGAACAAGGTGGTCACCTTGCTCGATGCCCTCAAGGCGGACATCCTGGGTGGTGCCGACCCGGCCTACGACACGCTGCTGGAACTCCAGCAGGCCTTGCAGAACGATCAGTCCGGTATCGCCGCTCTGACATCGGCTATCGACAAGCGCGTCCGCTTCGATGCTGCGCAGACGCTCACCGTCCTGGAGCAGCAGCAGGCCAGGACCAACATCGGTGCGGTGGCTGCCACTGATATTGGCGACGTCGCGACCGACTTTGTCGCGATCTTCGAAGCCGCCCTGGTGTAAGGCATGAGCCTCGCATCGCAACTCTCTGCGCTGGCCAGCCGCATCGGCAACGAGATCAAGGGGCTGATCCGTCCCGATCACCCCGGACTCGCGCGTGCCTGGGTCAACTTCGGCTACGCGAATGGGTCGGTGCAAGTACGTGCCGCCCACAACGTGGCGTCCGTGACCCGTCTGGCCACTGGCCGATACCGCATCGCTTTTGAGACCGCGATGCCCGATACGGGGTACTGCTGGGTGGCCACCGGGCGCAGCAATACGAACAGCGGCACCGTTCGCTTCGCTGCTGCTCGCGGCACTGCCGACAACAAGGTGGAGGCCGGGCTGGAGATCGTCTGTACGTCCTCGTCGGGGTCGCTCGCCGACTCCCCCGAGGTCAGCCTGGTGGTGTTCCGGTGAGCACGCCGACCTACACCGAGGCCCAGTTGCAGGCCCTGCGCGATGCACTGGCCAAGGGCGAGAAGCGCGTGACCTTCGGTGACAAGACCGTCGAATACCGTTCGATCGATGAGCTTACGGCGGCGATTCACGAGGTCGAGGTGGCGTTGCACAAGGATGCCGTGACGACCGGACTGATTCCGCGTGCCGCCCGGCAGATCCGCATCACCACGGCGAAGGGGTTCTGAATGGGCTGGCTCAAACGAATCTCGCGGCGCATGTTCGGCGGCAACCCGCTGCATGAGGCCGCCGGTGCCGGTCGGCGTTCGTTTGCCTGGCTGCCGAGCAATCCGGGTGCCGTCGCGGCAATGACCGCAACCCAGACAGAACTGCGCACCAAGAGCCGCGACCTGGTCAGGAGAAATGCCTGGGCCAATGCCGCCCTGGAATCCTATGTCGCCAACGCCATCGGCACCGGCATCAAGCCGCAGTCCCTGGTGACTGATCCGACCATCCGCGAGCGGATCCAGGCCTTGTGGCGCGACTGGACCCTGGATGCCGATGCGGCGGGCCTGACCGACTTCTACGGTCTGCAGGCGCTGGCCTGTCGCGCCATGCTCGAAGGTGGCGAGGCGCTGATCCGCATCCGCTACCGCCGGAAGGAGGATGGTCTGGCCGTGGCGCTGCAATTGCAGGTACTGGAACCCGAGCATCTGCCGGTGACGCTCAACACCACGGCGGAGAACGGCAACGTGATCCGAGCCGGCATCGAGTTCGATCGCCTCGGACGGCGGGTGGCCTACCACCTCTATCGTACCCATCCCGAGGATGGCGCCCTTGCGCCGATGTCCGGCAATGGTGGCATGGAGACTGCGCGAATCGACGCCAGCGAAATCCTGCATCTGTTCCGGCCGCTGCGTCCGGGCCAGATCCGGGGTGAACCGTGGTTGGCGCGGGCCCTGGTCAAGCTCAACGAACTCGACCAGTACGACGACGCTGAACTGGTGCGCAAGAAAACCGCTGCGATGTTCGCTGGCTTCATCACCCGTCTGGCCCCCGAAGACAACCTGATGGGCGAAGGCTCGGCCGATCCCAATGGCGTGG
>CALMKG010000180.1 GCA_937867175.1 uncultured Propionibacterium sp.
ACGACCAAGCCAAAGCCCACCTGGACGACTGCCTCAGACTCGCCGGGGACTGCTACAAGCTGTACATGAGCATCGACGACTCACTGCGGCGGATCGCCAACCAAGCCTTCTTCGACAAGCTCTACGTCCAGACCGACGACCACATCGACGGCCAACCAGGCGAGCCCTTCAACATCTTCTTCGACCCAGACGTACAACAACTCGCCACCACAAGGCAGCGAGCTGTCGAAACGGGAACTCAAACCGGACAAGTCGTTGGTTTGAACAACGACCAACTGGTGGACGCAATGGGGCACTACGGGAACAGGCGACCACGCGTCGAGAGGCTTGTTTCCGCGTGGAATCAGGGGTCTGGCGGCGTCGCTGCGCCTGTCGGTAAGCCTGATGACCCATTCATTGGGGCATCGGCAGAGCCGAGGAGACGCACCCGAACACCACTCACGGAGGCGGAAGTGGACGCTATGCGAACAGCCCGCGGGCAGGGCGTGAGCGTGAACGCGCTGGCGCGCCGGTTCGGAGTTCATCGTGCAACCGTGTGGGCCAAGACCCGCTAGCTCGCATGATGGTGTTCGAGTTCGAGGTCGATGCCGGCCATGACCAGCGCGTTACGGTGGCGGCAGCGAGAACGGGCAGCGTCGTCGAGGGCGGCTCAGTCAGCCGAGGCGCGCCTGCTTCTTTTCCTGAGCCCGATTGACGAGGTAGCCGATAGTCCAGCCAACGACGCCAACTAGGGAGAATACGCCAACGGCTGTTGTCACAGTGAACCAGCCGCTCCAGAGAACTAGCGGAAGAACGGTGACGAGCATCACCAGAAAATGTGCGAGTGAGCGCTTACCGAGTGGCCATGAGTTGATGTCGTAGATTGGTATCGCCGCGATGGTGATGCCCGCGATCAGCCCCGCGCACAGTGTGCCTTTCGCTTGCGTGGGATCTTCGATGAAGAACGAGATCGCCACCATGACTATGCCAGTAATCGCACCCGAAATGAAAAACCGCATAGCCCGTTTCACGTTCACCAGCCTATCGGCGAGGGCTGGTTCGGGAGCGGTAGAGGGCCCATTGGTAGACGGCACCCCCCAGGCATAATACGGTGAAGATGACGAGGATAGCCCCCGCGCCCACGCGCGGGAGTACGACGAAGACTGTCTCGAAGAGAAACGAGCCAACGAAGTCCATGCCGTGTTTGTCCCACAGTCCGGGGGTTTGGTACCAGTCGTGCGGTGGGGGGAGCAGGCTTGCTCCTGCGGCCTGAGTGGCGACGCAGAAGAGCAGCAGCAGGAAGCCGAGGGTGCTCAACGCCGTGATGGATCGCCGGTAGCGACCGGCCCGTGAGTGGGCGTCCGAGAAGATGTCTGCGTCAGGGTCGGCGTCGAAGGAGGCGAAGTACTGCGCACCGCCCTTGTAGTGCGCACCAGCCTTCCGAGAGCCGGAGAGGTGCTGCCAGCCAGAGTCGGCGAACAGGGTCACGTAGTCGGCGTAGTCCGCTTCGCTCATCGAAGGTCGATAGTCGACACGAACCACCGCTGTGCCGGGTTCGATCTCGGTGAACGTGTAGGTGGCGAATGCGGCCTTGGAGAGCAGGTGGCCCTGCGCGGCCAGACGATTCAACCATCGCTCTTCTTTGTCGAAGTCCAGGAAGAACTTGAGTTTTCTCATGGGGTTGTTCCTTCGTTGCTCATGTCATCGAACAGGCCGATCATGTGGGCCATGCGCTGGGTGTCCTCGGCGAGTATCTGGACTCCCTGTTCGGTGATCTGGTAGACCTTCCGGCGCGGATCGTCGCTCGGGACCCGGATGATCAACTTCTGCTTGCCGAGGTTGTCCAGCGCCCCGTAGAGAGTCCCGGGGGCGAGCCTCACCTGCCCGCCGCTCATCTCCTCGACGCGCGACATGATGAGGTATCCGTGCGCGGGTTGGAGCAGGGCGAGCAGGACGTAGTAGACGGTCTCGGTGAGTGGCAAGTGCGGGTCACGGTTCATGACACCTCCTTATACAGTCCTACTGTACAGCGACTCGATGTATCGCGCAACTGTATAGAGTTCGGCTCCGCCGGAATTGGCGTCCTGCAGCGCTACGGAACTACCTGAGTGGAAGAAGTCCCGCATGCGGTGCAGGATCGGCTCGACTCGACATTGCGCACCCGCCGACTGATCGACATGCCAGTTCCCCTGGTGGTCGTACCGGATCGCGACCGGTGATTCGGTCATCAGCCCAGGCTCGGGCCGTCTCGGTTCGGGTCGGTGCGCTTCCGACCAAGGGCTCTGGAGAGTGTCGGCGAAGCCCATCTGGTCGCCAGCCTTGGAGAACGGTGGACAAGGAAAGCCGGCGCTGTCGTGCCAGAGTTCCTGCCCCGTCCAAGCGCTCCATCTGGAAGGTCACGCGTCTTGCAGATCAAGGTCCCTACTACTCTGTATGGAGTTGGCCGGTGCGACCAGAGACGCCGCTCGGCGGTGAGGAGTGTGGTCAGGCTGGTGGTGGAGCGGCGGGGTCCGGGGCGTCCGGCGTTTGACTCGAAGCAGAAGCTCGTGGCTGCGACATGCAAGTTGCTGTCGGAGCGTGGGTTCGAGGCGACGAGCCCGGTGATGATCCAGCAACGCTCGGGTGTCGGTCAGGGCAGCATGTACCACCATTTCCCCGGCAAGGGGAAGGAGGGCCTGGCGTTGGATGCGATCAGCCACATGCGGGCGAGCACCCTGGCGTTCCTCTATGGCACCCCGACACCTGAAGGTGGAGAGGTCGAGGCGGTGCGTGAGCACATCGTCGCCGCGCTGGATCGTCTGTTCGACCGTCGCGAGGGTCAGGCTCTGGTCCGGCTGATGGCTGACGGGGTGGCCGGGGCGATCAAACCGATCGCGCAGGCGAC
>CALMKG010000181.1 GCA_937867175.1 uncultured Propionibacterium sp.
GTCAGGACGGACTTGCCAGAGCGGGACATGCCCTGACACGCGGTGTGCCAGGCGTCGGACCACGTGAGGATGAGTTCGAACCCATCCTCACGCCGCCCAACAACGACCTCGACGGTCATTCGGTCCACCCCTCAGGGCTTCCGTGAGGGACCTGCGCGTCACGAGTCCCCGAGAGCGGGTCACGGACAACGAACCAGAGCCGCGCCTCAAACCCGGAGACCGACTCGGCACGAACCTCACGCACCTTGAACCACGACGCCAGCCCGGGAGCGGCCCGAACCACTTCCTCGACAGTGCGACCAGACACGGGACGCACCAGAACCTCGGCGCCGAGCGGGCTGGAAGTGATCGAGACTAACCGGGCGTGCTCCCAGACAGGGTTTCCGTGCTTGTTCTCACCGACCTGGACCGACAACCCGAGACGGACGCAGCCGGCCTCCCAGAACTTGCGCAGGGTCCTAGCCAACGCCCTGTCCTGCGGGTCAACCATGACGACCGTCCGCGAGCTCCGGTACTTCGCGAAGTCCTGCGGAGGCAGGCACCACAGGACCGCACGGCGCAAGGGCGGAACGAACCAGCAGGCAAGGGCCACAGGCAAGAGCAACAGGGCGAGGATCAGAAGCGACCCCACAGCCTCTCCAACGGTGGTGTTCCAAGGGTGGAACCAGAGAACCAGAAGCGCCGTCGACAACACGGTGCGAGGGACGCGGAACGCCCTAGCGATCAGCGCACCGAGGCCGACGAGAACGGCACCGACAAGCCAATCCCCGAAGTTCTCGTCGTTGCCACTCATCGACCGGCCCGCCGCAGCATCGCGTCAATAGCCGAGGCCACGACCTCCGACCGCGACCGCTGCGACTCAGACACCAGAGCGCTGAGCCGGACGAGCAGTGACACCGGCATCGACACCGGAATGACGGCGTTGCCCGTCTGGGCGGGCTTGGACACAGCCACGGTCATTCACCCGCCTTTCGGAACGTGTCGACCAGAACCGAGTCGTCCCCGTCCTTGAAGGCCGCGGTGCTGACGAGGATGGCGCCAGTGCGTTCCATGCCAGTCAGCACGTGGTCTCGCGCGTGGTCATCGAGTCCCATCACCCACGCGCCGTTCAGTCGGCGGAACTCGATTGACTCGATAGCCACCTCACTCACCTGCCTTCGAGCGCAACGGGCGGATGGCCGACGCCGAGTAGGACACACCAGCGTTCCCGTTGAACTCGTAGCCGTACTGCGAGAAGTCGACGAACTCGGCGGGCTGAGCAGGGGGGAAGGTGGGCGCGTCCTTCGCAGTCACCGTCACCTTCATGACGAACGGTGCGGGCTGGTAGCCGCTGTCCGTCCTCGGCGGGGTGACGAGAGTCTGAACGGCCCACTTCGGGGTGCCGTCCTTGGCGGTGCGCTGTGCGCCCTCCTGGTCGGTGACCGGCTCAACAGTCAGCGGCGAGAGGACGAAGCCGGTGGTGTCCGGCGGGAAAACGAACATGTGGGGTGCCTCCTGGGGCAAGTCCCGAACCGCCGAGTTGCGGTTCTGCAACCAATAGTAGTGAGACAGTTGCGGAAACGCAACCTAAGTGGGTTGTGGTGTCGCACCCACATGCGAGGATGGGCACATGGCTCGACCAACCCAGCGCGGCGACGGAGACCTTGACGCACTCGCGGAGTTCGTCGCCAACCTGCGAGCAAAGCAGCCGGAGGTTGCCGCGGAACACGATGTGGCGATGGAGATGCTTGGGACGACACCGGGCATCTTGGCCATGTGTGCCACGACCATGCGAGAGGTAGCCGACGACCTCGAAGCACTTGCAGAGTGGTCCGATCGGGGTCGACTCGCCGCAGCGTCCGAGGCAGTCAACGAGCACTTCCATCCAGCGCTAAAGAAGCGCGTCGGGCAGCCAGTCCAAGAGTCAGAGCTTGGGAAGCTCTCTGCTGAGCAGTGGGCTGAGTATGGGGGGCTCGCAGGACTCCGAGCGTTGGCGCAAGCCAGCAGGTCAGCGCAATTCGCAACCCGCCTTCTGCTGACGCGTCTCAATCACGACTACGGCACCAGTGCGGCGCGGTCGTCCGAGGCGGCAGGTATATCCAACGCCACGGCCAGCAAATGGCTGCGTGAGCCTCTCGACCTGGCGCCCGATGCAGCGTCCACCCGACAGGGCTAGTGAGCGCCCTCGGTCATTCGTATGGGCCGAGGAATCGCTCGCCGTTGTAGTGGATCATGTGGGTTGGATGGTCCGCGCACCAGACCTCGGTCTCCCATGCGATCGCGGCAACGTACTTCCTGAACTCCGCACGGTCAGGGAAGCACGAGACGTACACAAGTCCCGCTGTCGAGTCAGCGAAGAGCGCCGCTAGTTCGCCACGCCGCTTGGAGTCCACCGGTCCGTGTGAACTCGCTGCTTCCATGAGCACGAGCCAATTGCGATCCGGCATGTAGACCACGAGGTCGGGCATTTTGCCATGCTCGTCCACCGTGACGCCGAGACCGGCGAGGCGATCCCGCTCGAAGAGCGCCCACTTGTCGCCAGCGTCACCGATGTAGAGCACCTCGCCGCCAGGCGTGAACCGTGGGCAAAAGTCCTCGGCCATCGACTTCAGTAGCACGTTCTGACCGCCGGGGGAAAGGGTGAACTCCAGACCACCTGGCAGGGTGAGCGGGATGCGATCCATTTCTCGCACAGCGTCGTACTTTGCCTTCAAGCCAGGCACTGCGGCGAGGTACGTCGACACGGCCGAGTCCCACTGCTCAGTGCCGTAGGTGCGGATCACGCCTAGTGCCTCGGCAGTGATCTGGTAGTTCCACTTCGGCGAGTTCACTGGCCTGTCGGGCTGGTCCGGGTTCTGCTGTAGGAGATGCGCCTCGGCGAACTGATGCAGAGTGAAACGCCGTACGGTCTCGCGAGTGTTGGGTGCATATTCCTTGTCGTACGCGTCGCGGATGAAGTCCATGATCGCCCGCGTGCCGAGCATCGGGTTCGCCGCATCACTCCACGGCTCGCCCGGTCGCAGCCCTAGTAGCGCCAGCAAGACGAGCGCGCTCCGCTCGTTGCTCCGTTCGGCGTCCATGCCGAGCACTTCGAGCACGGTTCGGGCATCTTGGATCTGCTCGAAAGCTTCGTCGTTCACGCGGCCACCTTCGAGACGACGGAGACCAACGCGTCGATGTCGGCCTGTTCGCTCGGTGTCGCCTGTTCGCCTAGTTGCCGCAGAGACTCGAGTGTCGGGAAGCGCAACGTGCGGAGGTCGGTCGCGTTGACCTGCGTGTGCCCCGAGAAAGTGCGGAAGAACCGATCCACAATCGAAGAGTTCAGCCACACCGCGAGTCCGCGCGCAATCGACGCGTCCAGGCCCTCGCCCTTGATATGGAAGACGTTCAGGTGGTTCTCGAACGCGACTGGGCCGGGGTGCTCGACAGGCGACCAGACCGAGCCGACGATCCGGCGGCGCTCCTCCTTGGCAGTGAACCGCTTGACGACGGTGTACCAACCCTCGGGAAGCAATAGCCCGTGATCCTTTGTCTCTGTGGGCGCGAAGAACTGCGCCTTGCGGATCGAGCGAGGCCACTCCACGCCGCCGCCCCGGAGGTTGCCGGGGTAGATCAATGGGTACGCCGAGCCAGGATCGTCGGCGTGCAGCGCCGAGCGAGACCGGAAGTCCACGACGCGGCCCGTCGAGACTTCGATGCCGAGGTCGCGTAGCGAGCAGGGGAGGGCGAGCATCAGTTCGGCAATGGCGGTGTCTTCGGCGTCTGTCGCTAGCCGGATGAAGCGGTGCGGGTCACCGGGGTGGACCACTTCCGCGTAGGGCACCTCGCGGGTTGTCACCTCATCGTTGTGGCCGGTGCTGATCGACAACGTCACATTCGCGCGCCCGCCGTCGAGCGTGCCGGAGAAGATCACGTTCTCCTGTAAGACACCGGTGTCGGCAAAGACCGTGGAGCGGGACTCAAAGACGTGGATGCGGTCGAGTGCGAGATGGTCGAGCATGTAGCTGCGAAACGCACCGAAGTACGGACCGTTGAAGAACGAGCGCGGGGTGATCGCCACCAACTGCCCGCCAGGCCGCAGAGCGGCCACCGAGAGCGCCAGGAATGCAGCGTAGAGGTTCGGAGCGTCCAGTCCGGCGCGCCTCACTGCCTGTCGGTGAGGGTTCGTCGTGCCCAACTTCCCATATGGGGGATTCTGGACCACCAGCTCGAAGCCCGAGGTCAGTGCGTCGACGGCATCCAACCCGGTCGCGGAGAGAATGAAGTCGGCTTCGACCACCTCGGCCGTGATCCGCCCGCGGCCGGCGGATACGCACGCGTTGAGCGTGGCCCGAAGGTGCGGAAGTACGGACTCGTCGCACTCGACCGCAACGATGTGCACCGAGAGATCGGATCGCTCTTCGAGCACTCGGGCGACCAGTGCCGCGGAGAGCATCCCCGAACCAGCACCGGGGTCTAGGATGCGCACCGAGCCGGTCAAGGGAAGACGAGGCAGTGACGCGATCAGCATGGCGGCAGCGGCCGGGGTGAAGAACTGCCCGAGGGAGGTCTGCGTGCTGGCGTCAAGCGCACCGAGCGCCGCGACACGATGGGCCTCAGCGAGGTTGAGGAGTTCGGAAGGTGCCACGAGGTCACGGTATCTGCGAACGCCGACGCCCGACGGTGAGCACGCCGTCATCCGTGCCGGAAGCTTCCTGCGGCGCGGCGACCTGCCCTGTCGATGACACACTTACGAACGCCGAATCCGCTTTGGGATACGGCACTTCGACGCGTATCAAATGCGCAGGAGCGCAACGTAGCGAGCGACGTCTCGTGCCAACGCGGGGCCGTCATTCACGCACACGAAGCCCGCGCCCTGGGTCATGCGCCTTAGCCGAGTCCCGGAGCGACGGTATCGGACCTTCTGGGTACGCAGGACCTCTCCGGTCTCCGTGTCCACCACGGCGACTCGAACTCGCTTCACACGCTTGACCACTCGGCAACGGGCATGACGACGCAGCAGGCGGGCCACCTTGACCGCCTCGTCAGGAGTCACCTCGACCTCGGACACGGCTGGGGAGAGGCCCCAGTAGCCCCAGAAGCGGCCTACGTCCTCCCAGCCCTCTGGGACACGGTTCTGTGCGTCCTTGTCCTTGAACTGGCCATGCTTGGAGAAGTACACCGCCACCCGGCGAGGGTCCCGGTTGCGTATGCCCTCGCCGTAGTCCACGTTCGTTCCGGCCCTCACATGCGCTGCCCGCTCGGCGGGGTCAGGGTGCGCCACCACGTCTGCCCATGTCGTAGATAGCCAGGACCGAAACGCGGGACCCGACTCCGGGCACACCAGCATGTGCAGGTGGGGGGCGCCCCGAGCCTGGAACTCGAGTTTCCACACGCCCACCAACGGACCCCACTTCCGCTCGTACCGTTTCTGAAAGGTTCGCACCTGCTGCTTGAATACCGCGCCGCAGGGCGTGCTCGTTCGGAAGTCAGCAGGCAGGGTCAGCGTCACCATTGCGGGCAGCCGCGACGGGTCGGCGAACATCGGCCCGTAGTCCAGTTCGGCCAGTCGCCGGGCCATCCGCGCTCTGGACTTCCTCGACCACCCGAGAACCTTGCCGCGAGGCGGCACCTCCCGGTCGGCTGGTACGGGGCTCTTCTCCCTCTGACGTCTCCCCACTGCGACCGTGCCGGGCGACACGCTCACCACGACTTCCCGAACCGGATCAAGGTCAGTCGCACCGGCCATCGACGCAGCCACGGCCTCCACCTCGTCCGCCTTGGGGAAGCGGGTTGCGGGCCCTCGCGGGCAGTTATGGCACATATGACAAGCCCGGGCGCCGTGTGCCTCGCAGGGCTGGCCGCCGCTGGCCTCGCTGCCGCTTCGCTCCGCTCGGCGGGCGTCGTCCGGGCCTTCGGCCCCGTCATCGGTCGTCATCGTGTATCGGCCGCGGGACTTGCCCCCGATTTGCCCCCGGCGTGGAATCCGGGCGCACTCGACCACCCGATGCACTCGCTGCACCAGGAGAAACCGTGTCGAGTTAGGCCGGAGTCACCTTCGCAATGAGAAGGTCAGGGGTTCGAATCCCCTCAGCTCCACCAAAGGAATCCC
>CALMKG010000182.1 GCA_937867175.1 uncultured Propionibacterium sp.
CCTGGACGCGCGGCGACATCGGCCAAATGGCGTTGTTCGGAGCCGGCGCCGTGGTGTTCCTGGTCAGGGTGGTGGCGCTGGCGCGACACCGCGGTGAAATGCTGGAGTGATGACACACCCCCAGCCAGACGCCGACGACCCGACTCCGCCCCCCGCCATCTCGGTACACCGATTGCAGGCCTGGTACGTCGCCGGTCAGAATGTGCTCGACCTCGCCGACTTCGCGGTACCCCCACACACGGTGGTGGGGTTGTTGGGCGTCAACGGTGCCGGGAAGACGACCCTGATCAATTGCCTGTCCGGGGTGCACGAGCAGGTCAACGTCGAGGACGTGCAGTGGAACGGGCGTGCTTCGGGTTTCGGCGATCCCGGGTACCGGGCCAGCCGCTACACGGTTTTCACCGAGCACTCCGGTTTCACCTACTGGAGCTTCGACGCCTACCTCGCCTTCCTGTCCAGAACCTACCGGCGGCCCATCGACCCTGCCGCTGTCGCCGAACTCTCGGCCGGCTTCCAGTTCGAGCCCTTCCGCGACAAGACGATCGGGGCACTGTCGACCGGCAACCGCAAGAAGGCCTACCTCATCGCCGGGCTCGCGCTGCGGCTGCCACTGCTGATCCTTGACGAGCCCGTGGACGGCCTGGACTTCACCGGTACGGAGTTCCTGTACGACGCAATCAACGCATACCGGGAGTACGGGTCGGTGCTGATGAGTTCGCACATCGCCGAGAGCTTCGAACGGTGTTGTGACCAGCTCTACGTCATGCGCTCGGGCGCACTCGAGGGGCCCATCACAGACCCGGACGCGCTGCGCCACGTTCGGCGACTGGTGCTCGGGGACTGAGATGCTGACAGTTCTGGTGCGCGACCTCGTCGGCACCCGCCGGGTCGTGACAGGCCTCCTGATCATTGTGGTGGCAATCATTGTTGCCGGCGCCGTCGATCTCGTGGTGGCACCTCGCATCTACGCGATCGCCGCGCTGGCGTCCGCCATCCTGACAACGGCGCTGCTGCTCAACGGGTACTACCGGGTTGACCGGCTGAAGGGTTACGTCCAGCTGCCGGTGCCTCCGGGGCGCTTCCTCATGACCCTCGCGCTCACGGTGTGGGCAGTGGTGCTGCTGGAGTCGGTGGCCGGCGCCATCGCCTTCGGTGTGGCCCGGGGTGACCTGGACGGCGTCCTCGTCGCCGTGATGCTGCTGCTCGCCGGGCTGGGCGTGGGTGCCACCCTGCTGGTCGTCGTGGGACGCCGTCGCCCCGCGGGCGTCCTCGGGATCATCTGGCTGGTTTCCGCCGTGCCGGCGACGGTCTTCCTTGGTCCGGGTCACGTGCTGGGCTTGTCCATCCTGGCCGTCGCCACCACAGGGGCGGTGCTGCTGACGCGACAGTCCTATGCCCTGCTCACCCCGAGATTGGCTGGGGCCGTGCGTGGCTTGCTCCCCAACAACTACGTCCTGACCGTACTCGTCCGGGAACGTGTGACGCTCGTCAATGGGCTGGTGCTGCTGGCGTTCGCGATCGTGTTCACCGTTGGCGCCTGGGAGCAGGGGTTCCCCTTCGCCGTCGGCTTCGGGATCGTGGCAGTCAACAGTCCGCTCACCACACTCGTCTCCGGGGACCGCGACCTGCGCGTCCAGCTGACCATGCTTGGCAAGCCACGGGGCTTCTTTGTCCAGTACGGCCTTGTGGTCGGCGGATACTTCGCGCTGGTCAACGCCGCGATCGTCGGCTGCCACCTGGTGCTCGGCACCGAACACATCGGATCCCTGATTCTGCTGGCCGTTTCAGCCACGGTGCTGGAGGCCGTCGGGGTGCCGCTGTTCGAGTACCGGTTCCCGATCACGCGCGGTCGCACCCAGCGGGACGTCTGGCGTCATCCACGCAAGTACCTGATCCCCGCGATCCTCCTCGCGGGCAGCACGCTCGTCATCCTCTGAGCCCCAGACCGGCAGTCGCCTCGGCCGCGTCCTGGCCCGGACGCGACGTGCCTAACCGACGTCCGACTCCCGACATCCGGAACCTCAGGAGAACAGCTTCAGGCCCACGATGCCGCTGACGATCAGCGCGAGGCACACGATGCGTCCGACCGAAGCTGGTTCGCCGAGGAAGGCGATGCCGAACAGGGCAGTCCCTACCGCACCGATCCCGGTCCACACCGCGTAGGCGGTACCCACCGGCAACTCCCGCAGCGCGTACCCGAGGCCCGCCATCGACGCCACCATCGCCACCAGGAAGACCAAGATCATCCGCATATTGCGGAAGCCATCGGATTGGGCGAGGGCGGTGGCCCACACGGTCTCCATCAACCCGGACAGCACCAGAACGATCCACGCCATGAGGCCATCTCCATGCCTCGACCGTCGTGCTTGGGGCGGGTACGGCGGGCCACTCGTCCGCGGCGAACCACGATAGTGGACGCCTCAATCAACCCTAGCCGGGACGCCGCGGCCAACGCAACGAACGCCGGCCACCCGAAGGTGACCGGCGTCGGTGATTCTTCGCGATTGGCTACTCGGCCAGCGTGACCAAGGCCTGCCCACCCTGCACGGCCTGGCGGACCTCAACCAGAACCGACTCGACCGTACCGGCCTTGGGGGCGGTGATCTCGGTCTCCATCTTCATTGCCTCCAGCACCACCACGACCTGGCCGGCTTCGACCTGGTCGCCCTCGTTGACCAAGATCCGAGCCACGGACCCGGCCAACGGCGCGGTGATCGCGTTTGCGGCCGCGCCAGGCACCGAGGCGGTGGTCCGGGTCGATCCCGCACCGGGGCTGCCGCCGATGACGATCGGCGCAGGCACCGCACGCACCTCCGGCTCGGCTTCAATGTCAACGACGTAGTCGGTGCCGTTGACGGTCATCTTGAGACGCATTGTCATTCCTCTTTCAGTTCATCAACTCGGCACCGGATCAGTGCGTTGGGGTCGGCATGGTACCGCGTGCAACATTGGCCGTCCGGGAACGCCGACTGGCCGCGCTCCATCCGGTCTTGCCGGCGTAACTCACGGCCTTGACGCTGCCCTTGTATCCCAAGTAGGCAGCGGCCGCCGCGGCGATCACGAGTAGATCCTCCTCAGGGATCGGACGGCTGGCCACCAGGTTGGCAACATGGGCCTCGAGCTTGTCAACTCGTTGCTGCAGTTGCTCGACCAGCGCCGCCAACTCGGCATTGCTCAGGTCCTGTTTCTTGCTGCTCATCTGTCCTCCTGCTCAGACCGGGAAAACGCCGTGCTTCTTGGGCGGACGCTGCTGCCGCTTGTTCGCTGACAAAGCGAGGGCGACCGCGACCTGGCGCCGGGTATCGGCCGGATCGATGATGTCGTCGACATAGCCATGGGCGGCCGAGGCGAACGGCGTGGCGAACTTCTCGCGATAGGCGTCGACCACCTCGGCGCGCTTGGCCTCCGGGTCTTCGGCGCTTGCGATGTCCTTGCGGAAGACCACCGCAGCCGCGCCCTCGGCGCCCATCACCGCGATCTCGGCACTCGGCCACGCGAACACCTTGTCGGCCCCGAGTTCCTTGGAGCACATCGCGAGGTATGAGCCGCCGTACGCCTTGCGCAGCACCACGGTGATCTTCGGAACGGTCGCCGCCGAGTAGGCGAACAGCATCTTCGCGCCATGGCGGATGATGCCACCGTGCTCTTGGGCGACACCGGGCAGGAAGCCCGGCACGTCGACCAGGTTGATCACCGGAATGTTGTAGGCATCGCAGATTCGGATGAACCGTCCCGCCTTGTCGGAGGCGTTGATGTCGAGCACACCCGACATGACCTTCGGCTGGTTGGCGATGAAGCCCACCGAATGCCCGTTGATGCGTCCGAAGCCGGTGACGATGTTCATCGCATAGCCGGCCTTGACCTCCAGGAAGTCCTGGTAGTCGACCAGTGCGGCGATCACGTCGCGGACGTCGTAGCCCTTGGTCCCCTCCACCGGGACGATCTCGCGCAGAGCCGGGTTAGGCTCGACGTTGTCGTCCGGGAAGAGCACCGGCGGCTCCTCGGCGTTGTTCTGCGGCAGGAAGCTCAGGACCTTCTGCGCGATGAGCAGCGCCTGCTCGTCGGTGTCGGCGATGAAGTCCGTGACGCCGGAGATCGCCTGGTGGGCGTCTGCGCCGCCCAGTTCGTCCTGGGTGACGACCTCACCGGTGACCTGCTTGATGACTTCGGGCCCGGTGATGAACATGTGGGCCTTGCGGGTCTGGATGATGAAGTCGGTCAGGGCCGGGCTGTAGACCGCGCCACCGGCGCAAGGCCCGGCGATGATCGAGATCTGCGGCACGACACCCGACAACTTGACGTTGGCGAAGAAGACCTTGCCGTAGCCAGACAGCGAGTCGATGCCCTCCTGGACGCGGGCGCCACCGGAGTCATTGATGAAGACGAACGGAGCGCCGTTCATCAGCGCGCTCTCCATCGTCTCGGTGACCTTGATGTTGTGCGTCTCGCCGGCCGAGCCGCCCACGACGGTGAAGTCCTGGCTGGCGACGTAGACCGGGCGTCCCATCACCGACGCGTGGCCGGTGACCACGCCGTCGGCGGGCATGTCCGCCTTGTCCATTCCGAAGGCGGTGGTCCGGTTCTTCCGGAAGGCGCCGGTCTCGATGAAGGAGCCAGGATCGGTGAAGGCGTCGATGCGCTCGCGCGCCGTCAGCTTCCCCTTCTCGTGCTGCTTCTCGACGCGCGCCTTGCCACCACCAGCCTGAACCCGCTCACGCTCCTCATTGAGGTGCGTGAGGCGCTCTTCCATGGTGTGTTGTTTGGCCATTACTGGTGCATCTCCCTCAGGCCGGCTCTACGGCGACGCTGTGACTCACGCCGTTGATGGTGATGTTGTAGCTGATCGGTCCGGCGAGCGCGTTCGCCTGGCCCTCGGCGGCCGCCTTCATCTGCGCCTCGGTGCGGGCGACCGACTTGGGGCCCTGCGCGCGA
>CALMKG010000183.1 GCA_937867175.1 uncultured Propionibacterium sp.
ACGCGAAGAAGATCGGCAAGCTGATCCGCGACGAGGGACCCAAGGGCGTCAAGGCTCAGATCCAAGGCGACGAGTTGCGGGTGAGTTCCAAGAAGCGCGACGATCTACAGGCCGTCCAGCGGCTCATCCGCGAGGCGGATTACGACTTCGCGGTCCAATACACCAACTACCGTTAAAACCTATAGCCAGAGGCCAATCGGTCCGGCAGGCCGCGCTCAGGTACGGCGTCCGAAGACCATCGCCACCGACCGTACCGCCAAGACAAGGCCCGCGAAGCCAAGCAGGTAGCCCAGAATGTCGTAGACGCGGAAGCGGTCGAGCATCGGGCCACCACTGGTAACCAGCAGCAGGATCGCACCCAAGACCGCGAAACCGGCGAGCACCGCCACCACGACTTGGTTGGCCAAACCGGTCAGGAAATCCCGATCGTCCGGATGCGAGACAATCCGCATGTGGGTGGTGAATCGACCGTTCTGCAGGTCGTCGGTGATCCGGTTCAGTCTTCTGGGCAGCTGGGTCAACAACGGCAACGTCCGGACCGCCTGATTCGACAGTTGTCGCTTGACGCCATCGGTGGAGATGTCCCCCACCACACTGCGGGACAGATCCCGGGCATTGGCGATCAGGTCGAGCTGGGGGTAGAGGATCTTCAACGTCCCTTCAAGTGAGCCGAGGGAGCGCAAAGCCAAGGTGATGTTGCTGGGCACGCTCATACCTTGCTGCAGAACGACCTTCAGTACCTGCTGGAAGAAGGCGAGGCTGCCGCCGGTTGCCCCGCCGCGCACCCGGGTGATCAGCACCCCCATGGTTCGCTCCAAGGCACGTTCGTCGAGGTGGTCGTCGTGGTCGAGTAGTCCGAGGACAGCGTCGGTCGCCAGCCCCGGATCGTCGGCATCCACCGCCCACAGCAGCAGGCCGAGGTTGCGACGAGCTGGCGCGTCCAACCGGCCGACCGAACCGAAGTCGAGCAGGCCCACCTGCCCGTCGGGCCAGATCACAACATTGCCCGAATGCAGGTCGGCGTGGAAGACGCCTTGGTCGAGGATCTGCCCGAGCACCGCGCGCAGCAGCACGTCCGCGGCACGGCGCCGGACATCGACAGACAGTTCCGCGACCAGCGTCCCGGCGCGCGCCAACGGCATAGCGTCGAAGCGCTCCATCACGATGACCCGTTCGGTGCACAACTCGTCGTAGACGTCTGGGACGCGCACCCCGTCTGCCCGCAACCCGTCGCGCAGCGCGGCCATGTTGTCGACCTCGGTGTGGTAGTCCAGTTCCTCGCGGACCGACTGGGCGAAGCCGTCGATAATCTCGACGGCGCCGATCTGCCGCGCCCACGGGGCATTGCTCGCCACCCTGCGCGCAAGCCGTTCCAGAATCTGCAGGTCGATCTTCACCTGTTCGGAGGCCCCGGCACGTTGCACCTTCACCACCACCGGATGCTCCTCGTCCAGGACCGCGTTGTGCACCTGCGCCACCGAGGCGGCAGCTGCCGGCTCCGGGTCGATCTGGAGCCGGTCGAGCTTCGGGCCGAGTTCGTCCTCCAATACCGTGCGGACGAGCCGGTACTCCTGGGGGTCAGCTTCGATGGTCAATTTGGACAGTTCGTTGATGAACTCGGCGGGCAGCAGGTCGCTGCGGGTGGACAGCAGTTGACCGAGCTTGACGAAGGTGACCCCGATCTCCTCCATGGCTCGTCGCACCGAGACCGCGGTGGTCTGCCCGGGTTTGAGCACACGCAGTTGCGCGGTCAGGCCGTACTTGGCGAGGATCACCATGATCCGTAGGTACCGCCCCGTGCGGCGCAAGCGGGCGCGCCATCCGGTCAGCAGGGATCGCAGCGGCGGCATCGACCCGGTGGGGACGATGACCTCGAGCACCATCACCACCAACAGTGCCATCACGAAGACGCCGAGCAGCACGGCTACCCCGATCACCGAGATAGTCGCCAGATCGGCTGCCGACGGGTTCTCCGGATCGAACGGGAACGACGCCAGAGTCGGCAGCGAGCCGAGCACCACCGACAAGATCAAGCTCACCAACAGCGCCCTGGTGATCGAGACCTGGATGCCGAGCACCCGGCGGCTGGTGCGTGCGACCAGCCCGGTGATCAACAGCATCATCGCCAGGCCGACAATCAGGCCACCCAGACCCTGGGTGACTGCGTCCAGGAAACTCATCTCAGCCCACTCGCACCGTCTGCTCGAAGGTCTCGGTGGTGACCGTCACCAATTCACCGCCGTGCAGTTGGCGTCCGCGTTGCGTCTCGATCTCACCGTCGACCTCCACGTCACCCGACGTGATCAACTCTGTCGCGTGTGCCCCGGACTCCGCCAGGCCGGCGAACTTCAGGAACTGACCAAGCCGGATCATTCCCCCGACCGGTACGATCGGGATCTCATGGCTTCCGATCTCCATATGCCGATCCTGACACATCCGCCCTGCCCGCCGCGATGGGCCACACCGACCCAATTCCTGTCGCGACTCGGCCGAAGATAGACTGCCGCCATGACCGAGGGTGAGCATCGCGGCCCGACGAGCGAAGGTGAGTGGCGCGGCCCACGGGACACCGGCCTGACGGCCGTGGGCATCAGCGCCGCCCGGGCTCGGGTGCTCGACCGGCTGCGCAGTCGGCATGAGGCCTGGGGTGTGCCAGAGCTGGCGGACACCCTGCAGTTGCACCGCAACACCGTCCGGGAGCACCTGTCATCGTTGGTGGACGCGGGCCTGGCCGAGTTCACCGAAATCCGTTCCGAGCGCCCCGGACGTCCGGCGCGGCACTACCGGGCCACCGCACCGGGAGGCGGCATCGACTACTTCGAACTGGTGAACGCCCTGGTGGAATCGGTGCAGGGCCTGCCCGACTCCGTGCAGTTCGCCGAACGTACTGGCGAAGCCTGGGGAGGACGCCTGGCGGAGCAACTGGCCGACGCCCGACCTGCAGGTAGCTTCCTCGGCTGGATGGACGAGTTGGGATTCTCCCCACAACAGACCGCCGACAGCGCCATCGAGATGCGCAACTGCCCGGTGCTGGCAGCGGCCCGGAAGAACCCCGCCATCGTCTGCGGCATCCATCGCGGCCTGCTGCGTG
>CALMKG010000184.1 GCA_937867175.1 uncultured Propionibacterium sp.
AGTCTTTCGAGCGCGTCGGTGATGCTGTCCGGGTCGCTGATCGTGTCGTGGGTGTATGTCACGTGGCCGGTCCCGGCGGCCATCCCTCTGCTCCTTCCTGGGGTTGAGGGGAGAGGGTCTCCAACCTACCGTCAGGGCCTCGCCCTGGTGTTCGGGTCAGACGCCAAGGTGGATGTCGGGATCGCGGCGGCGCAGGCCGCGGATTTCCCCGGACCGCAGTGAGCACCAGGCGCCGGTCATCAGTGCGAGCCGGCGGGGGTAGAGGGAGGCCCCACCCGGGATTGGGCGGGGCCTCGGTGTCCGCCCCGCGCCCGCGGGGGTAGAGGCCCACTCACGCCAACCCATCGCCGACACGACGACGTCCGCCCCGCGCCCGCGGGGGTAGAGGGTCGCCTTGCTCTGCATAAGGTTCTTCCGTTCGGTCCGGCCTGGCCAAGCTGGGCTGGGAACGCACCGCCCGCGCCTCACAACTACAGTCCTCGTCACGCGGCTGAACATCGCTCGTACCCGGGGCTTTCGCTGATCGCGGCAGTTCAGGATGTTCCGTCGGGCCTTTGCGGCGGTTATCGAGCCATTCCGAGGAAGGTCATCATCAGGCGCTCCAACTCGACCATCTGCTGGCTCGACAGGCGACCGATCCGGGCTTGGACGTTGCTCCGCCTCACCGTGGTCAGCTTGTCCACCATCACATCGCTGTCCTGGACCAACCCCACCAAGCCCCCAGCGGGGACTCGGAGTCGCAGCAGCGGCGCATCAATCAAGGTGGTTGTGAGCGGAGCAACCGTGACCGACTCCGTCAGCTCAAAGACATCGTCCTGCACGATCACAGCGGGACGCGGCTTGGACGCATAGATCCCGCCAGCCACCGTCCACAGTTCTCCGCGTTTCACTCGTCATCCCAGTCCACCGACACTGCCTCAATGAAGTCCTGGTCATCGCTTTGGCGGTCGACCCGCGCGATCAGAGCTGACTGGCGACGAGCCTCGCGAACAAACTGTTCGCTCCGCACGTCCGGCACCCAGACCTGCACCGGACGGTACCCCCGCGCCCGCATCCGATGGCGGTACTCGCCAACCCGCTCCCTCACACCCATACCGTCAGGTTACATGTAACGGCCGCACGCCCAACAGTCGCACGCCAACGCGGCCCCCACAACAGCACCACCCGCGGCAAATCAGTGCGTCTGACCTCACTCGCCCTCCGGTCCCTGGGAGCGAGATGCTAGCATTGCTGTCAAGGAGGTGGTTATGAGTACTTTGACGATCCGGCAGTTGGACGAACGCACCCACGCTCGGTTGCGTGGTCGTGCAGCCAAACACGGCCGATCGGTCGAGGCCGAGGTCCGTGCGATCTTGGATGCGGCCGTTGACCTTCCAGAGGAGAACATCCTGCTCGCCCTGCACGCCACGTTCGCCGAGGCCGGCGGCGTGGACCTCCAGGTGCCAGAGCGTACCGATTTGCCGCGTCCGGTCGACCTGTCGTGATTATCGCCGACACCAACATCGTCTCGGCGTTCATGAGGGACACCCCCGAACCGCGCGTGCTGGCGTGGGCGCAGAGCATAGGGGCCGCGGATCTGGCCATCAGCGTCGTGACCTTCGAAGAGATCGACCGAGGACTGGGGCGACTTCCGAAGGGCCGCCGCCGCAAGAACTTGGAGCGTCGGTGGACCAGATTGCTGGACGCGTTCGCCGACACGATCGCCATCTACGACGTGACCGCCGCCAGAGCCACGGCCCGACTCCTGGTCGCCGGCATGGATCAGGGACGACAGATGTCGCTGGCCGACGCCCAGATCGCAGGAATCTGCCTGGCGCACGAGGCCACCCTGGCCACAAGAAACATCAAGGATTTCTCCCACGTGAGCGACCTCACCGTCACCAACCCGTTCGACCACCCGCTTCCGTAACGCACCAGGCGCGGCAGAACAGGATGTTGGGCGGCCATGCTTAAGGGGGTCC
>CALMKG010000185.1 GCA_937867175.1 uncultured Propionibacterium sp.
GAGGCGGCCTTCGATCTGGCGTCGCACCAGGGACGCCGGGTGGCCGCGGTGGTGCCGATCGACTTCCTCGGCAAGGTCGCCGACCACCAGCGCATCGAGCCGATCGCCGGGGCCCATGACGTCCCGGTGCTCGCGGACGCCGCGGAATCCCTCGGTGCGATCCGCGCCGGACGCCCGTCGGCGTCCTATGGGGTGGCCTCGACGCTGTCGTTCAACGGCAACAAGGTGATGACCACCTCGGGTGGCGGGGCGCTGCTGACCGACGACGCGGCTTCGGCGGCGCAGGTGCGCTACCTCGCCACCCAGGCCCGCCAGCCGGTGGTGCACTACGAGCACACCGACATCGGCTACAACTACCGGTTGTCCAACCTGCTCGCAGCCCTTGGACGCGCGCAACTGAGCCGGTTGGACGCGATGATCGAGAGGCGGTACCAGATTCGGCTGCGCTACCGCGACCTGTTCGCAGCGGTGCCCGGGGTGAGCCTGTTCGGCGACCCCTGGGTGAGCGATGACGGGCAGACTCGCGACAACTTCTGGCTCACCTCGATCCTGGTCGACCCCGGGCAGGCGGGCTTCACCTCAGAAGAGATGCGCGTTGCCTTGGCCGAGCAGAACATCGAGTCTCGTCCCTTGTGGAAGCCGATGCACCTGCAGCCGGTCTTCGCCGGGGCGCCTGCGGTGGTTGACGGCACGGCTGAGCGGATGTTCCGCACCGGCTTGTCGCTGCCCAGCGGTTCGGCGCTCACCGACGCCCAGCTTGATCGGGTGATGGGGGCGATCCTGGCGTTCGTCCGGGGCGATCGTGGCCGGGGCTGACTGGCTGAAGCGGGTGCTGGACGTCGCTGCGAGCGGTGTCGGCTTGGTCATCACTGCGCCGATCATGGCCGGTACCGCGGTGGTGGTGCTGGCCGGGTTTGGCCGGCCGGTGCTGTTCCGGCAGCCGCGTCCGGGCAGGAACGCGGAGGTCTTTGAGTTGGTGAAGTTCCGCACGATGGTCGCCCCCGACGAGTACCGACAGACCGACGCCGAGCGGCTCACCCCCGTCGGACGCTTCCTGCGCTCGACCAGCCTGGACGAGTTGCCGACCCTATGGAACGTATTGCGCGGCGAGATGAGCCTGGTCGGCCCGCGGCCGCTGTTGGTGGAATACCTCGACCGGTACACCCCCGAGCAGGCCCGCCGCCACGAGGTGCGTCCCGGCATCACCGGGTTGGCGCAGGTCTCTGGACGCAACTCACTTGACTGGGACGACAAGCTCGCCCTCGACGTCGAGTACGTCGACAACCACAACTTATGGCTTGATGCTCGCATTCTTGCCCGGACGCTGGGCCTGGTCTTCCGGCGTGACGGCATCTCGGCCGACGGTGAGGCCACCATGCCGATCTTCCGGGGCAGCGCGGGCTCCGGTGACGTGACGACCGAGGGACGCCGATGAGCGGAGCCGAGCGGGTCTTGGTGGTGGGCGCCGCCGGTTTCGGGCGGGAATCGCTCGACGTACTGGACGCCATGGTCGCAGCGGGGGAGCCGGTCGAGATTGTTGGGGTCCTGGACGACGGGCCGTCCGAGATGAACCTGGCCCGGTTGGCTGACCGTGGCGTCACCTACCTGGGGACGATCGACGACTGGCTGACTGGGGGAGACCTCAGCGTCCGGTTCGTGCTGGGCATCGGGAGCCCCAGCATCCGACGGGCGCTGGTAGCGAAGCTGGCGGCGGCGGGCCTGCGTCCGTTCACCGCGGTGCACCCGTCGGCCACCTTCGGGGCGCGCACGCAGTTGGGCGAAGGCGTGGTGGTGTGCGCAGGCGTGGCGGTTTCGAACAATGTCCGGCTTGGACGACAGGTGCACATCAACCCGAACGCGACCATCGGCCACGATGCGGTGCTGCACGATTTCGTGTCGGTGAACCCATCTGCAACGATTTCCGGTGAAGTCGAGATCGGCACTGG
>CALMKG010000186.1 GCA_937867175.1 uncultured Propionibacterium sp.
GTGGTCAAAGATCAGGCCTGGGACGACGACCAGTTCGACATCACGAACCTGATCTTCAATAGTGAGGCCACGATCCTCGAACCGATCGTCGGCTACGGAACGTTCGCCTTCCAGGCAGCCGAACTCGACTGGGATCCTGGCGCCTACTTCTACGCCATCGTGCTGTGGACGCCTGGCGGCTTCTCTGGTGTCGTGTTGAAGGGTGTGTTCAACCTGTTGGAGAACACCGAGTCTGACTCGATGCACATCAGTTACCGCAGCGGCACCCCTGAGGCGAGCCTGGAGATCCAGCTGCGTGGGCAGGATGTGTTGAGTGTCATCACCAACAACCTCGCCATCGGGGCCCGAGGCCCGCAGGGCATCCAGGGCAACAAGGGCGACAAGGGCGACAAGGGCGACAAGGGCGACAAGGGCGACACCGGGCCTCAAGGACTTAAGGGGGACACCGGCGACACCGGACCCCAGGGCATCCAGGGCATCCAGGGCATCCAGGGCATCCAGGGCCCGGTTGGTCCTGAAGGCCCGGTTGGTCCTGAAGGCCCGAAGGGTGACAAGGGTGAGCGCGGCGACGTTGGCCCCGCAGGCCTGAACTGGCGGGGCATCTGGAACGCACTCACCGACTACACCCAGGACGACGCGGTGCAGTGGGGGATGAACTCGTGGGTTGCCTCCGAGGATCCGCCTCTCGGTGATGAACCGCGCGACGCCAGCCTGTACTGGCAGGTGCTCGCGCACCAGGGGGCCAAGGGTGACAAGGGCGACACCGGCCCGGCAGGCCCGGAGGGTCCGAGGGGCCCAGAAGGTCCACAAGGTATCGAGGGCCCGCAGGGCATTCAGGGCGACAAGGGCGACAAGGGCGACACCGGTCCTGTTGGGCCGGCGTCCAGGAGTACTGATGCTGGCAACTTGCTGACAGTCGGTACGGATGCCCAGCTGATGCTACCCCCGTCTGCCATCCGAGGTGCTGCGACGCTGGCCGCGGGTACCGACCTGAACAATCTGAAGACCCCTGGCATCTACTTCTTCATCGACTCCTGCCTCAACCAGCCGATGAACGGTGGGGGCTACGGCATCGTGGAGGTGATCGACGATGTTGCCGACGTCTTCCAGCGGGTCATGATGGCAACCGGTGTTGACTGCATGATGTTCAACCGCCGCTTCAACAAGATAGGAAACTACTGGTCGAGCTGGAAGGGCAGCCGCGGTGGGTGGAAGGCGTATTGGCCGTACAACACCTTCGTGCAAAACAGCGCATGGAATGCCATCATCGGTGTCCCGCTCGACCCGGGCGTGAGCTGGGGAGACACTAGCTGGCGCCACTCCCACGCCGATGCGAGTGCACTATTCGTCAAGGCTGGGGTGTACGAGGCGGGCGTGCAAATCGTTTTCGTTCGATCTGGAGATAGTTCCACCTTCCAGCTGTTTGACAAGCTTGTGTTCCCGAGCAATGGCTGGATACGCCCTGCCTATCTAGGGCTTGGCCAGCCAAATGCTCGGATGATCGCAGGCATCCAGACCAACATGGGTATCGAGGTCTCGGCAGAGCACACTGCGAGCGTACCGGCCCTTACGACTGCCATCGGGGTGACGCTCACTGTTGAACGAATCGGCGACGTATGACAACCCTCAATCCCCTAGGAGCAACCATGACCCCGCTGGAGACCGCCATCGACCCACTCTCCTTCGAGAACTGGATCCAGATCGCCGCGCTGTTGATCATCGTCAGTGGTGGCGTCACCTGGAAGTGGCTCAGCACCGTCGGCGCGAAGCAGAAGGAGACCGGCGAGACGGTCGACGAGATCAAGAAGACACTGACCGCCAGCAACGGCGGCAGCCACATCAAGGACCAGCTCGACCGGATCGAGAAGGTCCAGGCCCGGCAGGCCGAGCTGATGGCCGCCGACAGCCAGAAACTGGCCGACCACCTCGCCTGGTCCGAAGGCTACGTGAAGGAGACCAGGGAGCAGCTGGACTCGCTGCCCTGCCAGGTGCGCGTCGGCATTCATTACCGTGACGAGAACAAGCAGAACTGACCGATAGGATGACGTCATGGCGAAGATCACCAACGCACCCAGTGCGACTCTGACGCTCGACCTCGAGCGCAGGAAGTCCTTTGCCTTCCGCCTGAATGTCAGGAACACAGACGGCACCCCTGTCAACCTGACAGGCAGCCGCGTCCGTTTCGTGCTGAAGCCAGCCTCATTCGACGACGATCATTACGACGTCACCAACATCGTGGTGAACCAGGACGGCAGCATTCCTCCGAACGAAGGTGCGAAAGGCTACTGCGTGTTCGGCTTCCAGGCCGCAGAGCTGGATCAGCCGCCGGGCGAGTACTACGGTTCCATCGTGATGTGGACCTCCACCGGGTACTCGGTGACCCTGCTGAAGCTGGTGGTCAACATCCTGGAGAACACCGAGTCCGACTCGATGCACATCAGCTACGTGGCCAGCGCCCCTCCCTCGGAGATCGAGGTGCTGCTGCGCGGCAACCAGGTGGTCAACGTCTACACCCAGAACCTGGGCGTCGAGGCCATTCAGCGCGGGCCGTGCATCCGCACCACCGAAGCCGCCATTGACCCGCACCTGAACGCCACCACCCAGCTGGCAATCTCGCAGGTGGTTCAGCAGGCGTACCCGACCGGAGGGTTGGTGGAGCTGCGGCCCGGAGACCTGGTGTTCCAGGCTGGCTTGGTCGGTGCTGTGGTGGCCGGCCGAATCTTCTCTGTCGGTGACACGAACTTCCAGATGACCACGGTCCTGGGAACCGAAGCGGAGGTGCTGTGATGGGCGTGCTCGATGACTACGCGTACCAGAAGCGCATGGAGAAGTCGGCCAAGAAGGACAAGGCCGCGCCGAAGCCCAAGAGCTCTGGTAGCAGCAGCTCCGGCTGGTCCGGTGGCAGCGATGCCGCGGCCGCCCGTGCCCGGGAGATCCAGGCGCAGCAGGAGGCCGCCCGCCAGCGTGCACTGGAGGAGGCGTACCGTCGTCAGCAGGAGGCGGCGAAGAAGGCCAAGGCCGAGGCCGCCCAGAAGAAGCTGGACGAAGCCAACGCTGCCGAGGCAGCCAAGCGCGAGAAGGATCGGCAGGTCGATCTGGAGAAGAAGAAGACCGTCTACTCCGGACCCTGGCCGCCGGTGACCTCTGCAGGCAAGACTACCGTCGACTCGGTCCACTCCGGATCCTGGCCGCCGGTGACCTCCGCAGGCAAGGCGTCCCAGGAGGCCCCCAACATACAGGCCGACCAATGGGCCAACCGGATCAAGTATCTGACCGACGCCCAGCTCAAGGCCAGCAACTCCGATCCCGGCAAGATCACCGATGCCAAGCAGCTCGACTTCGACAAGATGAACGTGTCCGACAAGGGCGCGCTGATGTGGAACTCGATGCTGGACGAGGCGCTGTCCGGCGACCGGGCGAACCTGAAGAAGTTCGGCACCGACAAGAACAAGGACGGCGTGCTGCAGCTCTCCGAGCTGAAGGAGGGCGCCAACATCCCGAAGGGCTACAAGGCCGCGTACCGCTCCGCGTTCGGCAACGTCGACGAGGACAAGATCGCGTTCAGCCCCAGGGTGGTCGGGCTGCTCAACACCTACGGCGTGGACAACGTCGGACTCTCGCTGGAGCAGATCAGCCAGGGCGCCGGCTACATCACCGACGAGGACCTGGTCAGTAACGCCAAGTTCAAGGGCGACACCGGCCCGGTCACCCACATCACCAGCCGCGACGAGATCCTGATGGAGCGGCTGCGGCCGCAGCTGGACGAGTTCACCGACATGGCCCGCAACGCGCAGGCCGACGTCGGCGGGGCCAAGGCGAACCTGGACCTGTTCGATACCTCGCTGGAGCAGCGGCAGGCGTTCATCGACAGCTCCGCGCTGAACCTGGCCCAGGCCGAGGAGACACTACGCACGCTACGGTTGGGTGGTCGGGGAGACTACAGCAACGAGCGGTTCGGGATGAACGGCACCGGCCAGGACCTGTCCAGCCTGGTCGGCCAGGGCAGGATGAACAAGCTGAACACGATGCAGCAGCTGCGCGCCAGCATCGAGGCGGCCGGCGGCGACCTGGACCTGAAGACTGACACCCAGCAGAAGCTGTCCTACCTCAACAGCTACGGCATCAGCGCCGACGAATGGACCGACTTCCTGAAGGAGGTTCGCTCCTCGGAGAAGAAGAACAAGTCCGACGCGACAGCCGACGAGCTGCTCGGCCTGAAGAAGGAGGGCTCGTAATGGCAACCCGTAAGGCCCCGGTTCGCACTCCGGCCGCGAGCAAGAAGAATACCACCAACAAGAAGTCCGGCTCCGGCTCCGGCTCCGGCGGTGGCTACTCGGTGAAGAAGAACGACGACAAGCAGATCCTCAAGGCGCTGAAGCAGCTGCTCGAAGGTGGCTTCGCCAAGGCCCGAGACCAACAGCTGGCGAACATCGACACGATGTACGCCACCCAGGATGCGGACCTGCTGAAGGGCTACGGCCTGCGTTCCGAGCAGCTCGGGCTGGCCCGCAAGGACAACGACAAGTCGGAGGCAGATGCTTCATTCGCCAACCTGGCCAACCGTGCCAGGGAAACTCAGGACATCCTGGCCCAGACCGCGGAACAGGGAGCCGGTGAGTCGGATACTGCGAAGGCCCAGCTCATGGCGATCCAGAACTGGGACGCCAACCAGGGCGAGGTGAACCGGTCCTACTTCGACACCGTGCGCTCGGTGAACAACGCAGTCAACGATCTCAACGTCGACACCCGCACTGCGCGGATCAACCTGGCCACGCAGATGCTGGGCGACAAGCAGCAGGCGTGGGCGAACTACCAGAACCAGATGGTGGAGACCGCGACTCAGGCAGCGAACCTGCGCGCGAACCCGTACTCCAACGTCTACAAGAAGAACGCCGGCGACTACAAGAAGATCGTCGATAACGCCAAGAAGGTGTGGGTGAACCCCGGCGTCGACAAGGCGATCACCGCATGGGAGGGCGCCGCCCAGCCCGAGGAGGGCGAGCTCAACAACACCGAGTTGGGCAACGTCGCCACGGTGCAGCAGCCGAAGAAGCCGACCGGTGCTTCGACCGGAGCGATCAAGGCATGGGAGGACTGAGATGGCGAACCGCGATGTGCAGATGACTCTGAAGGAGGCGGTGGCGGAGGTGCTGAACTTCCTCACCGGCCTCGACCTGGAGTACGACCCCGACCAGGATCGCTTCCAGTCGATCACGCGCACGCTCAACAGGGCTCTGCGGGCCGTCGCGCTGGAGCACGAGTGGAGCTACTACAGCTCCACCGAGGAGGTTGGCACGTTGGCCGAGGGCGTGATGGACTATGACCTGAACTCCTCGCTGCGGCCGCGGATCATCAACGACGACGCCGTGCGCCTGGTAGGCGACGACGGCCACGTCAAGCTGTGGGCCTACATACTGCCGCGCGACGCCCTACACAAGTACGGCCACATCCGCCGGCTGAGCTGCTCGTTCACCCGCAGCACGCTCACGTTCAACCGGTCGCCGTTCCAACAGGAGGTGGGCCTGCACATCATGGTCCCGGTGATGCGGGAGCCGAAGATGTTCGAGGTGCCTGAGGGCAACGGCGAGATCCCGGAACGAGTGTTGAACCAGCCCATCGACTTCGACTACCCCGACCTGGTGATCGCCAGGGCGGCCTACATGTACGCGCAGACCGATCCGGTCATGCAGCCCAGAGCCCAGACCCTGGAAGCCACCTACAAGGACATCATGTACCAGCTGATCGAGCGTGACGATCGTCACACCGACACGCCCTACATGAACGACTTCTTCGTCCCGATCATGAACGGCATCCACGGCAGCTCGGCGCCGTACCAACAGCACGGGCACCCGCACGCTGACGGGAGGATCTGATGGCCGGCAAGAAGGCGATGCAGCCACCGATCGACAGGCCACTGAGCAAGGCGTACCTTCGCAAGTTCACCGGCTGGTCCACGGCGACACCGCCCGGTATGTCTGATCCGACTTCCCTAAGAGTCATGCACAACTGCAACGTCGACACCGACGGCTCGCTACGGATCCGCCCAGGGTTGCGCCGGGTCTTCTCCAACATCGCCGAGGTGCCGGCAGGTGGCATCGTCGGGACGTTCGAGCACTTCTACGCCAACGACGGCGCGAAGTGCCTGCTGTTCGCGGTGCGTGAAGTCGACGAGACGGTCGGCTTCCGGGTGGCTAAGTGGAACGGTGCAACCAAGCTGTTCGACGTCCAGCCCCTGACCACGCAGTTCGCCACCTCGGGCAACATCGCGTTCTCCTCCAGCTGCACCTACGTCAAGTACGTCCAGATCGACAACAAGATCCTGGCCCTGGCCGAGACCTCCAACTCCGCCGACACGTTCCTGCTGTTCAGCGTCGGCAACGTGAAGAAGGCGCGCGAGCTCACCGCGATCACCCGGCCCAACTGGAACACCGCTGACATGCTGCAGGTGTTTCAGCCGCAGGACTCGTGGCGTACCACGCTGCCCCAGGTCACCGTGCCTACCGCCGGCGCGGTCAGCGACTCGCTGACCGATGGCGCCCTCGAGTACTCGGTCGGCTACTGGTACACCTTCAACAACGAGATCGGTGAGTCCGCACCGTCGGCGGTGAACGTAGTGGACATCGACACCCGCTACACCGCCTGGAACGCGGACCCTGCCGATGATCGCAAATCGCTGCACCAGCTGGCCTGCGTGATCCCGCAGGCTGCGTTCGACGCGGCCTGGGACGCTGGAGCCACCAGCTGGAACCTGTACTTCATGACCTGGTCGAATCAGGACTCGGTGCCTGTGACCGGCGTGCTGATGAAGAACACCGTGCTGCCCAGGGTCAGCAAGGCGTCCGACTATTCGGTGGCCGGCTGGGCAACCCACACCCCGCTGATGCAGGGTATGGACGGCTACATGGCGGTGCCGACCCAGGCGAACCGGACCAACTACACCGAGCCGTTCACCACCGGCCAGGGCTTGGTGGCCGGGGATCGGATGGTGCTGGTCTACGACAAGCTCAACGCCGCGCGGATCCGCTGGTCCAGCAACCAGCAGGGCAACTACCTGAATCTGTCGGCCAGTGTGGGCGGAGGCTACAAGACCCTCACCTCCGGGGACCTGTACTTCCCGGCCTGCGTGAAGCTGTGGCAGAACCCGCAGTCCGTGGACACTCTCACCGTCCTGTGTATGGGACTGGACGGCGAGGGCACGGCGTACTACATGAGCCCTGGCTCAAGCGTCAACATGCAGAGCCAGGCCACCTCGGTGATGGGCTTCGAGGAGACCACCGCCACACCCGGGACGGTCAGCCCGTACGGGGTGGAAGTGCTGAACAACGCTCTCTATCACCCGCTCGACAACAACCTGATGAAGAGCACGGCGTCCAACTACAACATCAACCACCTGACACTGGCCGACCCGATCCAGAACCTGTGGCGGCGCACCTCGCTGGGCAACAAGCGCAAGATGGTTAGCTCGCAGATGGACTCCACGCTCTACTACCTGGTACGTGGTCCCGAGGGCACCTACTGGTCTGACGACGACACCGCCCGCGGCACCCAGATCTGGACGCTGGACACCGCGCAGTCGAACATCTGGTCGTGCTGGGATGTGGCCGGCACCAGCCTGCGCAAGCTCGAGATCGACGGCCAGCTCTATATGGCGGTCTCCGCCGGCCGCTGCATCTACGTGCTGGACCCGGAGAAGGACAACGACGACGTCTGGAACGGCGCGGCCTGGGTGGAGCGCGGGATCGCCTGGGAGATCGTGACCAACACCCAGGGCGCCAACCGCGCGCACGACGCCTGGTGCTACCTGCAGCAGGTGAACGTGACCTTCGGCAACTTCACGGGCGAGTGCGTCTACGGCATCCGTGGTTACGACGCCAACGGCAAGCTGGTCGAGGTCGAGAAGCACTACATCCCGGAACTCGTCAGCCATGACCCGCTGAACCGCTACGACCAGCGCGACTTCCTGCGCATCGGTCGCACGCTGATGGAGTGGGAGTTCTTCTGGCGCAGCCACGAGCGGCCGAAGAACCGCAGCTACGGCAGCATCTCCTACATCCAGTACCGGTACACCCCGGCCACGGTGAACGTGGGTTACGAGTACGGCTCGGTCGAGACCTTCGAGTACCAGGCCCGCATGCCGGCGCACAGCAACGGCGTCCCGATGCCGATGGCCGATACGGTGAAGCCATGAGTGACGATGCTGAGCTTCTGACAGCAATCCAGCAGGCTACCGATTCGGCAATGGTGACTCGCTACCTGGTGATTGCGGAGTGCATCGGTGAGGACGGTGAGCCCTATCTCGCCGACCTCACTTCACCCGGAATGCCGTATTACGTGGCGATGGGCATGGCGCACAGCGTGTTGCAATCTCGTGGGCCGCAACCTATGTGGCACACCGCTATTGAGTGAATCGGAGAATCGGTACACCTATGGCTAGGATGTGGGTATGGCAATCCCCACATCGAAGGAATAAACCATGAGCCAAGGAGACAAGAGTGCTCTCTACAAGGAGCTGACCCAGGCAGGTTGGAAGCCGGAGAAGCACTACCGCGAGTACTCCACCGCAGACCTCGTGACCATCGCAAACCAGATGCTCGGTGAAGCCGCCAGAACCAAGCCGGTGGACCCGCAGCCGAAGGGCCCGATCCGTCATGATCCGCCGCAGGGCCAGCGGCAGCAGCCCCGGCCGACCACCCCGGTGGTGGCGGACATGGGCACCCCGATCCGCACCGACCCGGACGGCAAGGTCTGGTACGCCGACGAGGTGCGCAAGCTCGCCTCGCCCGGCCCGCGCAAACGCCGGAAGCTGAGCTACATTGACCGAGGCACCAAGGTCGAGACCGTCCAGGTCGGCCAGTTCATGGAGTCCTTCGAGGTGGCCGGCAGCGACGTGCGCACCGAGGAGGTCAAGATCACTCTCCCGACGTACCAGGTGGGGCTGTACCGTGACCCGCGGCTGCCGTTCCTGATCCACGTCTACAACAACAACAGGGGCTACGACCTGTTCGAGGTGGTCAAGTACTACGGCAACTCGCCGGACCTGGTACCCCAGGAGATCCAGAAGACCTACGTCGGCAACGATCTCTGCTACGACATCAAGACCACCAACCGGGCCATCGAGAACGAGGCCCGCCAACTCCGCATGAGGGGACTTCTGAAGTGAGCAACCGTCGCAGGCCCGCAGACCACAAGCCCAGTCGCGCTCAGGAGATGCGCATCCGTCAGCAGCTGCTCGACGAAGCGCACCGCATCGTCGAGGAGGTGGTCGAGGACGATTCCACCGTCATCCAGCTGCCGCCGAAGCCATCGGACCACACCGTGCTCGAGATCTGGCAGAAGGTGCTGAGCAACGTCGACGCCGCCAGGCAGGAACGAATCACCACGACCAACGCGTTCAAGCTGCTGTCGTCGTACCCGTTCCTCACCACCAAGGACCTGGTGCCCTACTACACCGCGTTCTACTACTGCCTGGAGCAGTACCGCGACGTGCTGGAGTTCGAGATCGGAACCGATGATCGGTGCCTGGAGTGGACCGATCCCGATCTCGACTCCGAGAACAACCGCCACCACTACACCAACTTGATGGTGAACTGGCAGCGGCTGGCGCTGGCGATGCGCACCGACTGGGCTCCGACCTCCGAGAACGCCGGTCCCCAGCTGGCCGCGCTGAACGACTCGCAGTCGTTCATGCTGGGCGAGAAGGGCATCATCAACCTGCTCTCCCAGCTGAAGCTCGACTACGACCAGGCCGACGCCGACGAGGTGTACGCGCTGGCGGTCGCCGGCTACGAGCAGGAGGGGTGACGTGAGCGATGTACCGACTGAGAAGGAAGCCGTCCTCCTTCCGTTTGACACTGGCCCTGCGTTCTCGGCTCTCATGGACGCGCTGGTCCCTGAGGAGAGTGGAGAAGCGGCAGCTGCGGGAGCAGCGGCGACTGGATCTGATGCTGCAGCAGCAGGACAGCCAGCTGCTCCTGCTGAAGGAACTGGAGGAGCGGCAGTACCAGCTGCACCACCGGTTGCAGGAGATGGCGGAAAGCCGGTCGTTCCGGGAGACGCCTCCGGCGCTGCTGCCACCGGAGTACCAGGAGCAGCTGGCGGACAGCCTGCTGCAGGAGACGGTCAGGGCGACGCGGATGGCGGAGCTGCTGGGGCTCCCGGCCCCGGAGTCGGGGACGTCTCTTACGATTCCATCCGTGACTCGTTCGGGGAGCTGAGCACCAGCCTCGAAGAGAACGCGCTGAAGATCCACCAGCAGGCCGCGCTCGAGGAGCTGCGCAAGGAGGAGGGCATCGGACCCTACTTCGACGCGATCCGCAAGCACCCGCGGATGCTGGTCGGAATGGAGGTGCCGAGCCTCACCTCCGACGGGAAGGAGCGCCTCAAGGACTCCGCCGATGCAGCTGACTGGATCGACGGGGTGAAAGCGATGCTCCTGGCCGAGGTGGAGTCACGGGCGCAGAAGCGGATGGAGGAGGACGGCGGCCTGCGCAAGACGCTGCACTCCTCGATCGAGCTGTTCCAGAACAACTCCGACCTGGTGCCCGGCACCAAGGAGTTCGACAAGGAGCTGGCCGACCGGCTGACCGAACTGGCCAAGCCCTATGAGAACCGGGTCGACGGCAAGCTGATCGGGTACAACATCCCGCTCCAGCCTCTCGTCGAGCTGGTGCGTGGACAGCTGAAGGAGGCCAGGGCCGCGAAGGCCCCGGCGCAGCCTGCGGCGGGGGCGCCTGCAGCCCCGCAGCCTCCGGCGCAGCCTCCGGCACGCAAACCGGCTCCAGCGCCTCAGGCGGGCATTCCTGCCTCTGCGGGGACCTCTGCTGAGGTCAGCGACTTCAGCACCCTGTTCGGCACGATCGGGCTCCCGGAGCTGCGGATCTGATATGCCTCAAGATGCGTGCTACCATTCTGGTATGGAGACATGGAAAGAGTGGCCTGGGCACCCCAGAGTCCTAGTGTCCGACCAAGGACGTGTAGCACGCATCTTGCAGCCCAGTGTCAGCAAGAAGCGTAAATACCCTCGTGTCAATGTTGCAACAGAAACGGGTCGTGCAGTTCGCTTCGTACACCGATTGGTTCTGGAAACCTTTCGCGGTCCTCGGCCGGAGGGTGCTTTGTCCAGGCATCTGAACGATCAGCCAGAAGATAACAGACTGGAGAATCTAAGTTGGGGCACTACGTCAGAGAACACACAAGACGCCTATCGAAACGGTGGCAGGAAGCTTAAAGAGTTTTGCCCATGGGGGCATCGTCTAGAGGGCGCAAATCTCCAGGTCAAGGGGCATCGCTGTAAAGCCTGTAACCAGGAGCGAGCCAGCGCACATTGGCACAGCAGGCCATTCGATCCTGCTAAAGCACAAGAACGATATGAAAGGATGATGCCAAATGGGTAGCGTGTTCCCGGCTTTTTACCGCCCTCGCCCCTACCAATAAGCGGAGCTGCACCGGATGTGGCGCACGAAGCGGATCGGCGTGGCCGTCCTGCCGCGCCAGAGTGGCAAGGACGTCGGTGCGTCGATGGAGCAGTGTGACGCTCGGCTGCGTACGCCGAAGACCACCGGGGTCTACATCTCGCTGAACCAGCCGATGATCCGAGACATCCTGTGGGACAAGACCTACCTCGACCTGGCCACCGGCCAGTACGTGCGGATGCTCAAGGACAACGTGCCAGCCGAGCTGTGCACCTGGCGAGACACTGCCATGGTCGGGGCGTTCGCCAATCACAGCCGGATGAAGCTGCAGGGCTACTTCCAGTCCGGCCAGGACAAGGGAGGCGTCGGCACGGCCTACCAGGACTACACCATCACCGAGCTCGCGCTGTTCTTCCGTGAGGATCCGATCCCTCGGTTGATGCCGATCATCGAGAACGAGCACGAGAACAAGCGGCTGATGGTGGTCAGCACTCCGCGAGGCAAGCGCAAGAACGCGTTGTGGAAGCTGATGGAGTCACTCGAGGGTCGCGCCGACGCACAGGTGATCGTGCGCACGATCGACGATCTGAACGAGATCATGCGTCGCAATGGCCTGCCGCCGGTGCTGACCCAGGAGCGGTTGGAGCAGATCCGCGAGACGTACCTGAAGCGGTACGGCAACGACCGGATGTTCAACCAGGAGTACCACGTCGACTTCGGCGAGATGGACGCGGCCGCGGTCTACGGTGAGGCGTACCTGAAGATGGTCGCCGACCAGCGCGTGGTCAACTTCAACCTGCACCCCGGCCATCCTGTCTACGTGATGTTCGACATCGGCAGCTCCGGCCAGCACAGCGACGCCACCAGCTGGGCGGCCTTCCAGTGGATCAACGGCCGCATCTGGATCTATGACTGCGGTGAGGGTCATGGCAAAGCGCTGCCCGAGTACGTCGACGACCTGCGGGAGAAGCACTGGTTCAACCGGTTGGCGATGATCATCCTGCCCTGGGACGCCGAGCATCACGAGAAGGCGGTGAACACCACACCGGCCGACATGATGAAGCAGGTGTTCCCCAACATCTCCGTGCTGGCCAAGAGCTCGAAGGTCTACCAGGTTCCCGGCCAGAGGGACAAGTGGGGCGACGAGATCACCGACATTCAGGCCACCAGGATGGCGCTCTACAACACCGTGGTCCACGAGGACAACTGCCAGTGGATCACCGAGTGCTTTGAGAACTACAAGTACGAGTTCAACACCAAGCTGCAGGAATGGAGCAGCAAGCCGCTGCACGACAAGTACTCGCACATGATGGACGTCGTGCGCTACATCGTGCAGGCCACCAAGGAGCTGGACTTCTTCGGCGGCGTCTTCCATGACGTCACCCCGCTGAAGCCGGTCCCTTACATTGAGGATTGGAGCGAGGTATGGCAGCGAAGATGAGCATCCCGGAGGCGCTGCAGTACGTGGCCGACCACCCGGACGATGTGATCGCCGAGCCGCTGGAGGCGCCGGTGTGGAAGCTGGTCGGCCAGACGCTGTTCATTATCGCCAACTCGCCCAGCCGCACCAAGCGGGGCAGCCTGCTGCGCGCGACCCGTGCGCAGAAGATCATCTTCAACCGCCTGGTCGGTACCCGCCGGCCCGGCTCGCATCCTGTCGCGGCCAAGTCTGGTGCGATCGAGTTCCTCGACCTGACGGCAGGAGAGTTGACGTGAACGACGATCTGGAGCCGGTGCGCAAGTACCGCAAGGCGATCCCGGAGGTGCACCGCAGCAGCCTGGACACCAGGGTGCAGTGGCTGTGGCACCAGCGGTTCGGCACCGTCCAGACGATCTGGAAAGAGTCGAGCGACCCGCTGGACAAGACCGCCTGCACGCTGGTGCTGCAGGCCGTGATCGAGATGGACCTCAACAGCATCGAGCTGATCTT
>CALMKG010000187.1 GCA_937867175.1 uncultured Propionibacterium sp.
GCATCGGCCAGATCGAGGACGCCCAGCAGTCGGCTGAGTACAGCGACGTCCTCCAGCAGGAAGCCGACCTGACCGCCGGCCACGGCATCCTCCGCACCACCGGCCTCATCGCCGTCAGCGCCCAAGACCTCGACGAGCTCGAACGGGCCGTCGCCGACATCGAGCAAGCCGCGATCCAAGCCTCCTGCGAGACGAGGCGGCTTTGGGGCCAACAGGCCCAGGCGTTCTCGGCGGCGGCCCTGCCTCTCTGCCGGCACATCTGACTGCGTGCGGACCTTCGTACCCACGAAACCCATGATGTGTGTCGGATCCGGTCGCTAGGCTCCCGAGCGTGATCCATCGCGTTATTGGCGCCGAGCGTCGCCCAATCGAGGCGAACAATGTCTGAGCCGCTGCCCGCATTCGGCTGGTCTCGCCTCGCAAAGGATCCCAGAACGTCTCGCGAGATGCTGCAATCCCTCGCGAGGTCTGGGCGTCGGGGTGTCAAGATCGCGGTCGGACAGAACGCTGGTGCCGCCCCAACGACCCTCGCCTTCCTTGCTATGGATCATGACTCTCGTGTGCGGGCGAGCCTGGCGGGCAGCACCCGCACGCCACCCGAAGTCCTTGCGACGCTTGCACACGACTCAGACCCAAGCATTCGGACCGCCATCGCCGCGAATCAAAACACCCCAGTGCCGGCGCTGGTCGTGCTCACTCTGGACTCGGTAGTCGCGGTACGCGAGCGCGCGAAAGGCAATCCGCGAATCTCGGAGCGATTCGAAGGCTTTATTCGAGCCTGCAACTCTGGCGACGACCCGCGCCCCAGAACCGCAACCGAGGCACTTGCGTGCCTAGTGCGGGACGGCGGTGCGTCAACGACGAGGTTCGTGACGGAGCGGTGGGCCCTTGACGACATCCCGCGACCTGAGGTCTTGGCCGTCCTGGCACATTCTCCAGACCTGAAAGTGCAGGCAGGTGTGGCTCGGAACAAGAACACTGGGCCCGGTCCGCTCGCCCTACTCGCCATGTCAAAGGACTCCGAGGTACTGAGAGGCGTCGGCGCCAACCCGAACACACCCCGCGCCACCCTCGACTGGCTCACCACCGCTGATGCGTACTACTGGCGAAAGGGACTCCCGCTCCGCGAGCTCGTTCAGAGGGAAGTAGCCGCAAACCAACGCACTAGTGCGAACACTCTCGTAGACTTGGCTAGAAGTGAAAATGCAGACGTTCTGAAGGCGGTTGCTCAGAACTCAAATTCGCCCGCGTCCGCACTTTCCGCTGTGCTCGATCACTTCGACCGTATACCCGGTCCTCCATGGTTCGGATCATGGGAGCTGCGGCAGACCCTTGAGGCAGTTGGCTCGCATCCCAACGCGCCAGCAGAGGTGCTGCGTCGGCTGGATGAGGCGGGATGGCCGCACTGGATCGTCAGCAATCCGAACGCGCCCGAAGGCCTTCTCAAGCAAATCGCCAAGCGAGCAACTGAAGGTCGGGAAGCATTCGATCAATATGGCGGAGCAGACTGGGATCGACGCAATGATGCGGAGTCTCTTAGCAAGGCACTCGCCAGCAACCCGAACACCCCGATGGACGTCGTGCGGGAGTTGTTCAACGAGGGCTACAGCGCAGAGGTCGCGGCGAATCCCAGCGCACCATCCGATTTGCTCGCGACGCTTGCGTCCGAGATTCTTGGCGAATTGGAACAAGCGTCGAGCACCTATGCGATGCCCTCGCGCCTCTGGCATGGCTACTCCAACGGCGGGGGCGGTACTGAGTCGTGGTGGGATTTCGACCCGCTGGAACACTTGGCGGCAAATCCGGGAACGCCACCCGCAACCTTGAACGACCTTGCCGAGTTCACCGAACGCGCAGAGGGCTACCACCGCCTCGTGGACTACGAACGATTCACGTCCGAACTGTTCGGGCTCCGCCGAGCCATTGCCGCTAACCCGAACACACCAATCGACGTCCTGCACCGCTTCCTAGAGAGAGGTCACGCGAGAATCGAGGACATGCCCCACGCCCCAGCGGACCTGAAGGAACGCAACGAGCTGAACCAGGACCACCTGCCAGGAATTCGCCAGGCAAAGGCGCGCGACCACGCTACTTCGCAGTCGGCCTTGGCCGCTCTCGCACGGGACGAGCTCGGACGCGCCTACAGTTCGAGTTACAGCGTCCTCTCTGATATCGCCGAGAACCCAAACTGTCCCGGTGACATTCTGAGCCAACTTGCGAGTCACTCGAGCGACGAAGTCCGGGCAGGTGTTGCGCGGAACTCGAGTGCACCAGCCGAGGTGGTCTCAAAGCTATCCGCAGACTCGAGCAACGAGGTTCGGGCGGCGGTAGACCTTCACCACCACTTCAACCTGATGTAGGGCCTCAGGGGCAGTTGACACACCTCCTTCTCGACAGATCGAGAAGGAGGCTTCGATGCCCAGGTTCGAGAACCCGGCGGCTGACGCCGACGAAGTCCAGGCGGCGCTGCGCGCTCTGGCGCACGCGACCCGTTCCATCGGTGACCCGCGAGACATCTACTCGGTGCTCGGGTCGCTCACGTCGGCCGTTGCGTCGCTGAGCCAGTCGCTGCACCAGATCGCGGCGTTCCACGACGGGCGTCAGCGACAAACGGAATGGACGCCGACGGACTCGCCGAAAGCTCGTTCGGCGGCGTACCGAGTGTCGTGGGATCTCCACCGAGCCGGCGAGATGGTGCGCCAGGTCGGCGATGTCATCGCCAACGCCCACGAGGCGGAAGCGATCCTTGCCTACCACCGCGAGTTTCCTGAGCCACCCTTGTCGCGCTCGTCCGTCGACCACGGGCTGTCACTGTGAGCGGCAGGGACGAAGGGCGCCTGCACAGCACGGTCCTCGTCGCCCCTCGACGCGAGCGTCGCCGTGACCGGCGAGCACGCAAAGCCGCTGCGAAGTCGCTGCTGGCCGAGGACCGTGACTCCCGCAAGG
>CALMKG010000188.1 GCA_937867175.1 uncultured Propionibacterium sp.
GAACGGGGCAAGGACCTCGGACTGACCGAGGACGAGATCGCCTTCTACGACGCGCTACGCACCAACGACTCCGCCGTGGAGGTGCTCAAGGACGAGACGATGAAGAAGCTCGCCCACGAGCTCACCGGCATCGTCCGGCGGGACGCCACCACCGACTGGTCCGTGAAAGAGCAGGTCCGCGCCAAGCTCCGTACCTCGATCAAGCGTCTGCTGCTGCGGCACGGCTACCCGCCCGACAAGGAGCCCACCGCCACCGAACTCGTCATGGAACAGGCCGAGCTCATGGGCGAATGGCAGGACGGTGCCAGCTGGGACGGCTCGGTGGCGGACACACAGTGGACCTCCACCATGGTCCCCACCGAGCCCGCGGACACCCGTGAGAGTCAGGAGGCTTCGCCGCGAGCCTGATCGCCGCGATCAGAAGGCAGGTTCGGGTATCGGCGGATCCACCAGCGAAGCTTCGCCGCCGCCGCGGAGAGTGCGACTCGTTCCGGGTACGTCGCGGTACCTCGAGCGAGAACAGTCTCGATGAGGTCTAGCTCCGCCCGAAGTCGTTCCAGCGTTCGGTAACAGGCTTGGCGACAGGTTCTACTGCAGAAGTCGCGCGGCCGGCCGGAGCCAGACGGCCACGCGCACATGTTCTCGCACCGTGGGTTCATGCACGGCGCCTCGCTGGGCAACGGCAGTGCGACGCTGAGGGCGTCTGCTACCTCCGCAGGCGTGTGGTCCTTGCCTCGCGTCAGGATCTTCAGGAGGGCTTTGCGCACGTGCTCTCTGCACTCGGAATCGAGGCGCTGGTCAGACGCCATGTGGTTGGTCCTCCGATTCTAGCGTCCATCCGGTCCCAACATTATGTCCATACTGCGTTGGTGAGCCACAGGAATATGACTCAAAGGCGGCAGCTTGAGCGGTTCCAGTGGCGATGAAGTGGCGGAATCTTGCCCGTGCATCTGCTGGAGAGTGAAATCTGTGCTCTCCGTCGCGTACTAGTCCGAAAAGATGGACTCCTCGCTTGGGTATCGCTAGGCTCTCACCAACGAGAGCCGTCATCGCGCAACGATGAGGGCGTGTCTGCTGGAACAGACACGCCCTCGATTCGACGGTTCCTGATGCACGCCTCGACAGCGAAGGATCCGTCATGCCCGAGTGTAGGGACGGCGTCGGCGATCGGCCACCCCTTGGTGGTGCGCGCGACCCCGCCGGGGTCGTCTGGATGGTGCGGGTCGAGGGGAAGTTGCGTGTCTGGGACTGGGCGGCCGGTCCCCCGCCGACGAGGTTGATGTGGCCGGTGCGGACACCGGCGTCGTCGGACCTGTCGCGGCACGTGCCGGTGGCGACCAAGTCCATGACGACCGGTGGGGTCTTGGGGTTGGAGTCCGGCCTGGAGCATGACTTGGTCCGCGTGCTGGACCGCCGCAGTGATGTGGTGTGGTTGGTGGAACAGCCGATGCGACTGCGGTTCGTGCGACGACGCAACGGCAGGGCGGTGCGCCACGTGCCGGACCTGCTCTCGGTGCACGACGACCGTCGGGTGGTGGTGTGGGATGCCCGTCCGTCAGGCCGTCAGGACGACCTGTTCTGCCTGAAGGCACAACTGACCGCCGAGGCATGCGCCGCGGTCGGGTGGGGGTATGAGGTGTTCGCGGGGCTGTCTCCGGTGGAGCGGGCGAACCTCTTGTGGGTGGACGGGGCGCGGCAGGAGCCGGCGTGGGCTCCAGCCGCGTCGCTGGTGTTGTGGGACTTCCTGACCTCGGGCGATCGAACCCTCGGTGAGGTTCTCGCGCTCGACAAGGGCGCAGGGCATCTGGTCTCGACGTTGTGGCACCTGATCTGGCGGGGCGCGGTTCATTGCGACCTCTCGACGCCGATCACGGTGAGTACTCCGCTGCAATGGTGTGAGACGGCGGCGGTCCGGTGAGTGGGTCGGCGACGGTCCGCTTGGAGGCCGGGGACCGGATCCTGACCGCCCGCGGGATGGCGCTGGTGGTCGGCATCGAGCGGCACGCGGTGCGGTTGCGGGACGTGCTGGGCGAGGAGATCTCGGTGGAGTACCGCCTCCTGTACGGCGTCCAACCAGTTGTGGACGGCGCCGCGCGGGTGGCGCACGCCGCGTTGCGGCCATGGTGGGACGGCCTGACGAAGGACGCCCAGCAGGACGCGCTGTTCAAGCAGGAGGTGGTGCTGGAGATCCTCACCGGGTACCGCGAGGGCTATGCCGAGCTCGCGAACCCTGGCGAACCGTTCTATCCGTTCGGACCCGATTACGGCACGACCGAGTGGCAGCGCATCGAGGCGATGGCGAAGCAGGCCTCCTTCGAGAAGGGTGTTGACCGGGGCCTCCTTCGACGACTCAACCAAGGCGAGATCGTCAGCGTGAGCATCTCGACAACATCGATCTACGAGTGGGTGCGCGCGTGGCGTCGCGAGGGACTGCGTGGTCTGGTGGACAAACGGAAGACCCGGGGCCGACAGGGTTTCGAGGTCCTGGATCCGCGGTTCCTGCGGGTGGCGGATGAGGTGTTCGCCGAGTTCGACGGCGGGGTCTCGGCGGTGAACCTGGCCGAGGTGGAACGGCGGATTCGGGTGCGGTTGAAGGCCGAGGGCGTGACGGATGTGCACCTGCCGGTCCGGTTGACGAACGAGTACCTGTCCTCCCGGTACCGGGCACTGGGCCGCACAACGCGGGCGCAGCGCTCCCGGAAGCTGCGGGGGACGTCGGGGACGTCCAGTTTCGCGGCGTTGCGGCCGGGCCAGTTGGCGATGGACATGACCCGGGCGGATAACCTGGTGTTCGACGAGGTCCACGAGCGGGTGTTCAGCGTGGAGATCATCACGGTCATCGACGTGCCCACCCGGGTGATCGTGGCGTGCCGGGTGGTGCCCCGCTCCGCGAACGGCATCGAGGCCGGACTGGCGATCTACGACGCGATGCGCCCCTTCGCGATGCTGGTGGATGGCACCACCCTGGATGACTGGCGGTGGACGGGCATCCCCGAGTCCCTCGACATGTCCACGGTGCCGACGCACGTGGGCCGCCAACCGGTAGTCAAGCGCACCCCGGGCCTGGCCGGCCGCCACCACATCCCAGCGGTCACCCCGCGGGCGGTGCGCTGCGATCACGGCAGCGTGTTCGTCGGCGGGCACTTCCGCGGCCTCATGAACAACTTCGGCGTGGACCTGATGCTCTCACGTGGCAAACGCCCGACCGACAATTCCCACGTCGAGCGGTGGCACGAGACGCTGCAACGGGCCTACCAGTCCATCCCGGGGTTCAAGGGCCGGCACGTGCGGGAGCGGGGCCGGTACGTCGGCACGGTGGGCACCGAAGCGCTGCTGACGGCCCGGGAACTGGAGTTGCACCTGCGCCGCTTCATCGTGCTGGACTACCACCGCACCCACCACCAGGGCTTGGTGCTGCCCGGCGCCCCGGAAGCCCGGTTGACGCCGTTGGAGCTGTTCGATGCCCTGCTCGACGCGACCGGGCGGATTCACGTCCCGCAGCACCCCGACCTGCTCTACCAGTTTCTCCCGCTGCGGTGGCTGACGGTGCGGCACGCCGGGGTGGAGTACAAGAACCTCGCCTACGACGCCCGGGTGCTGAATGACTTCCGCACCGTCCGCCCGGGCACCTTCCGCGCCCAGGACGGCAAGGTGCCGTTCCACTACGACCCGCACGACGTCACCCGGTTGTGGTTCCGCCA
>CALMKG010000189.1 GCA_937867175.1 uncultured Propionibacterium sp.
TGGAGACCGGCGGGTTCAGACCCCGGTTCGTACACCCTCGAATGGGATGAGCCCCGTAACTGCACTGGAACCGGGGCATGACCAACGCCCCTTCACCGACGGAACCTAAGAGCTCGAACAGGACCTGGGCACGGGTGGCGTCGTCCTCGGCCCGCGCACTGTTGAAGCAGTCGAGTTGGATCCAGCACTCACGACGCCTTCGCTGGAGCTCCCCATCGTCGAGATACCACTCGCCCCTTGCCAACCGGTCCGCCTGTTCTCCCATGGCCGGATCTTTGCAGGCCTGCTAGTGAGCGGCATGCTCACGGCGGTTTGTGTTTCGCAGAGTGATTCGTGAGCGGGGGCGGGTGATTCTGATAGCACGAGGACGGGGATCCGGTTGCGGAACCCCACCCTCATGCTCGCCCAACGGTCAGGACTGCGAATCTATGAATCTAGGAATCCCGCCACTGCTCCTATGAGGAGGAGCACGCCTGAGATCAGCGTTCCCCAACCCGTCCGACTCAAACGTGAGAGGCGCGTTGGAAGCGATAATCTCTCGCCCTTCCTCTTGCCCTCCTTTGAAGGCATCTCAAGGTAAGTGACGAACAACAACCCCAGTCCGAGCACAAGGAATAGAAAAGGGCTTTCCAGAAGATCCGACACTAGCTGAGCTCCGTCCAGATGTCATAGCAAGACCTGAGGCCAATCAGATCGACCACTGTAGTCCCAGAGTTGAGCATCAGACTCTTTACTTGGTGGCCAGTCTTCGTGTCTGACATGCGAGCCCATGAGCGCTTGGGACTAGGTCCGGAGGACGTGACCGCCGGTTGCTATTACTCGTCGCCTTTGCACATGTCGCTTCGCCAGTTCCGGCGCGGCGCGAGAAGCGCTCCGGTGAGGCGTCGCGCCCCACAGCCACAGCCGTCCAGTCTCGGCGTTCACGCGGCGGTGGGCGATGCCCGCCACAAGGCCAAGCTGATTCGTGAGCAGCGCCCCGATGACCTCGATCTCGTGATCGCCCATTCCCTGGGTGCAGTTCCTGTCGCGCTTGAGTACTCCGCCGGTGCGCTTCGGGCGCCCTTGGTTCTCGTCGAGCCCGCCCTGTACGACGTGGCGCGCGGTGACCCTGCGGTAGAGGCGCACATCGGGACCGTGACCGTGGCGCGAGCGCGAGCCGCCGGCGGCGACCTCTACGGCTTCTGGCAGTTCAACGCCCCCCTCATGTTCAGCCGTGAGGCCACGATTGAGGCATGGCCGGAGGACCTGTCAGTGGCCGAGCGGCTTGTTGACCTCCAACCGCCGTGGGGGCACGGCATCCGGGCCGCGGACTTCATCGACGTCCAGGTCCTGGTCGTGACCGGGAACTGGAGCGCGGAGTTCGAAGCAATCGCTGCGAAGCTTGCGGAGGTCGGGGCCGAACACGTGCGGTTGACCGGGAGCGGGCACCGACCACAGGACCAGGAGGAGTTCGAGTCGGTGCTGGTGTCATTCGCCGCAGAGTCGCCCCTTCGGGACTCCCCCTAATCGGCACAATCTCGGGATCCAGCGCGGTGCCCTGCTCATATCTTGCGCCAGACCGATACGTGACTCGCGCCCGTGGCGCGGAAGGGACTGCCCTTCCATTCCGCCCAGCGTGACTCGAGCTTCAAGCCGGCCAACTGAGCCATGAGGTCACACTCGGCTGGCCAGATGTACCGGAAGCGCCTCGCGCCATCTTGAAGCACTGCACCTGCTCGGCCTGCGTCTGAAGGTTCGAGATGCTGTTCCAGACAGGTGCATGAGCGTCGCCAGCGGACGCTACGGCCAGCGTGTCAGGCAACGTCACCCGCAGGGGCGTGAGGTATGGATGGTGCGTGACCCTATATTACGCATTCTTGGCGATGGGGCCGTTCATCCTGCTCGCCGTGACCAAGGGAGCATTCGGACCGTGGGACGATCGCGGCGAATGGCGGTACTCCTTCCTCTGGGATGTCCTCATGGTCCTGGGCATCGTCGTCGGAGGGATCGTCTCGATCCTCGTGCTCGGCGAGGTGCTTGCGGCCACGTCGATCACAAGGTGGATTGTCGTAATCGCGGGATGTCTCAGCTTGGCGCTGTTGGCCGCCCACATGCTGTCGGAGGTCTGGTCGCTCTACCGATCCCGCTCGCGCTCACCCAGGGAGTGAGCCGTTGGGGTACGACTCGTGCCTTGCCGGCCCGGGTGTTGCCCGACCGACTGTCGTCCGCGCGCCACATGGTCTGTACGCGGAGTGCCGACTCGCGGGAGTCTGAACCCCATGCGCACGCTGACCTTCGGCATGAACGTGAGCCTGGACGGCTACATCGCAGCACCCGGCGACGACATCGGCTGGAGCGTCCCGAGTGACGAGCTGTTCCAGTGGTGGTCCGACCGGGTCGGGGAGACCGGCCTGTCGCTGTACGGACGCAAGCTGTGGGACACCATGAGTCCCTATTGGCCGACCGCCGATCAGCAGCCTGGTGTCACGGAGGCGGAGATCGAGTTCGCCCGCCGCTGGCGGGACATGCCGAAGGTGGTGTTCTCCTCGACGACCAGATCCGTCGACTGGAACACCCGCCTGTTCACCGGCGACGCGGTCGCCGAGATCACCCGGCTCAAGGCCGAGGGCGGCGGACCCATGGACATCGGCGGGGCCACCCTCGCCGCGGTGGCCATGCGGGCCGGGCTGATCGACGAGTACGTGCTAGCCACCGCGCCGGTTCTGGTGGGCGGCGGCACGCCGTTCTTCACAGCCCTGGACAACTGGGTGAACCTCAACCTGGTCGAGACCCGGACGTTCCCCGGCGGCGTCGTCCTCACCAGGTACGAGACGCGGCGCTGAATCCGAGCTTGATCAGTCGGTCTGCTTGGTGTCGACCACGGCGACGCCCAGTCGCTGCCACGCCGCGAGCAGTCGGTTGTCGCCGGCCGCCGCGACCAGCTCAGAGTCATTGACAGCCACGGCCGATGCGCAATGGATTGCGTCGTAGCCTCGCAGCTCCAAGGAGCGTGCCAGGGAGGCTGCACTCGCCGCGAGCTCCCCCGTCAGTTCAACCACGTGCACGTCGGGCCAGATGTCGTTGAAGTTCGCCCACGCCTCATCGTGCTCTGCGGCCGAAATGCGCCGCTGGCGCTCGGCCATAGCCAGCGCAGCGGCCACCTCGACGTAGGACAACATGGAACTGAGACGCCGGTCGGCGTTCTCCCAGAGCCGCCGACAGATCTCTGATGAGGACTCGGCAATCAGAACCGGAATGACCGCCGAGGTGTCGAGGTAGATGTTCAACGGCGCTGTTCATCGATCAGGTCGCTGACGGTGCCTGAGGCCCTGACCGGAGCTGGCAGGGGTCGCCGCCCGCGGCGAGCCGGCTGCACGTGCCCCTCAGCGATCAACTGCTCCAGCTTCGTGGGCGCCCCAACAGGCACGATGCGTGCGACGGGTCGACCATGATCGGTGACCGTGATCGTGTGGCCTTCGCGCACGCTCGCCAGGTGACGGCTGAGACCGTCGCGCAACTCGCGGACCCCGACTTCCATCGCATGCTCCTCCTGTGGCCACTTCTACTCCCCCAAATATAGCCACAACACCGAGACCGTTTCGATGGGCTGGCTCTCCGGCTGGGCAGACGATACGTTGCCGTATCCGATGCAGTACTGTATCCACCGGTCCGCCGCGGGCCGAGAAGACGATGACGGAGGGGCGCATGCCGCCGGTACCGG
>CALMKG010000190.1 GCA_937867175.1 uncultured Propionibacterium sp.
AGCACCTGCCATCAGGAAGACGGGGACTGCTCCGGTAAACAGATCACTTGCGAGACCGTCCAACCGCTCGCCCCCGCCCAATCGAACGCCGTCGACGGCGGGGAACCTTCCAGACACCGACGAGTAGAGACGTCCGACTACATACGACACCGGCAGCGACGCGATCGCGACGCCGATCCGAGTTCTCGGCCATCCGGCGAGCGACATCCTGGTGCTCGCCGAGCGACCCCGCCGCCACACCTGGACCGCCGTGAGGATAGATGCGGCAGCAGCCACCAACGCCCAATAGAACCAGTACGGGAACCAGCCGTAGGGATAGATGCTCGCGTCCCTGGCCACCCTGAAGTACAGATAGAGGCCGGCAGCGACGAGAGCGAGCCCGCCAGCGACGAATACCCGCTCGATCCTGAACTCCGACCGCTTGCCGCGCTGTCGCACTCCAGACGAACGCGATGCCGAACCCGTGGCACCCTGCGGTATCACTCGCTGCACCGGGACCGCCCTGACCGGAGGTGGAAGGGCTATCTGCTGGCTGACAGGTGACCGCATCGACGCCGGCGGGGTGGCAGCGATCGCACACCAAGGGCAGGTCTTGTTGTGCGGCGGATAGACGTGAGTCACGTCCCGAGCGCAGGTGGTCATTACCGAACGTCACGCCACCCGGGCGGCGGGACTGGCGGAAGGTCGACCGGCGACCAGCCTGCCGGTCCTGAAGAACGGGATGCGGTGTCACCGAGTCCCCACACGGAGAAGTGGCCAGCCACAAAGGCATCGATCCACTCAGACTCCGGCAGGACTAGCAGATTGATGCGGCCGGCAAATTCCTCAGGCATGGCGACTGGCATATCGGCCGAGGTGACCCACCTGGTGCGGTAAGAACCCTCGTCCAGCAATTCTGCAACCTCCGACCAAGCTACCGGAGTGGCGACATGGCCTCCCAGAATCAGAATATTTGGCTGGAAGTACTCCTTCATCTCGGTTTGATAACGACGAAGCCTCTCCTCAAGGAGAGAAAGGGCTGACACGACGGCTCGGACCAAGTCAATGGGGTGGGGTTGGGCCTGGGAAGCAACTATGCGCGCCGATTCGGCGGGCTTCTGAGCCAGATCGATCGACATCGCTTCGCCATCCCCTGCTATCCAAATCAGATCCATCCTCCTGCGCAACAAGGGATCGGACCGCATTGAGTGAAGTAAGCCTTCGACAAGACCGACCGAGCCCACCGACGCCAATGCCGAGATCACAGCCACAGGCGCACGCACGTGCCTGGGCTCAGAGGCGAACGGAACATGGCGCGCCGCCCCCCGTGACCCACCGATCAGCGTTCCCCACCCCGGCGGAGCGGAGCGGTCCTCAGCGTTGGCAGGAGCACCGACGACAACTCCCCAGCCGAGCGGCGGAAGTGGGATGCCGATGAGCGCACACCAAGGGCACGTCGCATTGTGCGGCGGAAAGACATGTCGGGGATCTCGTTCGCAGGTGGTCATGGCGAGTTCGACCCACTTGCCGGGATCCAGCTCAACGTCATTTCGGGCTCCCCTCTGTTGGCCATTCCGCCCACCTCAACGGTGAAGGTAAAGATGGATCAGAAGATGTATGTCTTCCGCAGGCAGCACCGCCGAAACTCGCTGACGTTGCGACGACCTCCAACGAGGCCAACAACCATTGGAACATCTCCGAAACCTCGCCGTCGACCAACTTGGCAGGTCGCCGGTTACCGCTCAATGATTCAAGAAACTCCCAATCGGCATCGTCACCAAATCCGACAACGAAGGTCACAATATGCGTCTCGTTCTGCGCAATTCGCAGCCTTGCGATGGAGTCAGCGGCGAGCGGCTGCGACCCGGTGATGACGAAGAGCCAAGGCCGGCCGTACTCGATACCTGCTGCTCGATAGCGCGCCTCCAGAGCCACCAGTTGATCAAGCGCCAAGTCAAGTCCAGGTCCGAGGCCGCCCCAGCCTGAAGCACGGAAGGCTGTCGGGCGGATTTCCTGCTCCTGGAACGGGACGATCAATGCTGCGGACGAGCCGAAGGTCACTACAGCAACATCGACGGACTCTCGCAGACACGGATGGTCATGCATCTCGTCCGTGAAAGCACGAAAGCCACGTTCCAACTCAGGGAGCATCCGGGTTGAGGTATGCATTGACGCATCTACCAGAAGCACGAGCGGGAGGCGTGGATACGGCGTCATAGCGCCTTGATCATCTTCTCAAGCGATGAGCGCCACTCGTGCGGCTGCGGCCGACGGCTCGGGTCGGTCGCACCGACGCCCAGAGCCCGCTCAACAAGGTCCCGAAGATCTTGGGGAAGAATCTCCGGAGGCGGCGCCGTCCGCATCGGTTTGACGGGCGACTTCGGACCTCCGGAGTAGTAGCCCTTCTTGATTCTCTCCACAGCGCCGGGCCGCTCCCCTCGACCCTGCCAGTCGCCTGCCTGAAAGGGATGCGCACCGTCGAGGAGCAACATGTAGATATGCACTGCCAGGGCAAACAGATCCGACGCCTGCGTGCGCGTCACGCTTCGGAGGTCCCTTCCCTGCAACTCCGGAGCTGTGTATTCGGGGCGCCCGACCTCGCAAAGGTAAGTACGTCCGTTCCGAGCGAACTGCATGGAGTCACAGTCCACGAGTGACACCTGAGTCGTCTCCGCAACCAAGATGTTGCGCTCGTTGAAGTCGCCGATGACTGCGCCGCCGGAGTGGGCAGTTTCGACTGCTGATGCCAGGTTCATGGCAGTGTGTGAGAGGTATCGGAAGTTGAAGCCGCGCCCCCATTGCGGTCCGGAAGGCATTGGGTTCGCTCGATCGGAGGCACTGGTGATCTGGTGGATTTCGAGCGCTTCTGCCACCTTGATCTTCGGCATCACAAAACCGGCCACGACACCACCTTCGAGGAGAACTTCCTCAGGCCAAGCGAGAACGACGTGGCCGTTGCCGAGGCGCCAGCCGTCAGGCTTGCTCTGCACCATCGCTCCAACTTTCTCGCGCTTACGGCCGAGTCCTTCCTCCTTCCTGCGCAGTTCGTCACGACTGGTGACGCCGTTGAAGGTGGTGTGGAACACCTTCGCCACCCAATTGGGGTGGCCTTCGACGTCAGCGACTCGGCCTTCCCCTGCGGTGGCGAGTATCTTGCCGAGGCGCACGGTGCTTCCGTTGCCCAGTTTGTATGCGGTCATTGAGATTAGAGGTCCCCTCTTGAAAGGTCGACGAGAAACGGAGCCGGACACCTCGTCCTTGCGTTTACGACGGCGGTTCTCGGACCCCAAGGAGGGTCCATGATTTCCCGCTTGCCCAGCATCGGCACCGATGCCATCCCGCGCGAATACTGCGTGGAGGCTGGCGTTCGAAAGGTGCCGACAGTGCGCGCAGCCGAGAGGGTCGAGACCTGACGTTCACCAAATCTCGACGCGAAGTACGCAGCGGACTTCTCCGACGGCGTAGGCAACGAGATGTACGTTGCGCAGTTGTCGAGGATGGTTGCCCGCTCATTCTCGTTCTCGAACTGCGTGACGTTTTGGGCAGCCAAGACAACCGACAGGCCCGCGCCACGGGCCACGGAGAGCAGTTCCTCGAAGTTGATCCGGCCGGTCAGTCGAGGCGCTTCGTCGATGAAGTAGAAAACATGGCGGGCGTTTGCGTTACCGAACCTCGTATAGAGCTCACGTGTCAGCAGTGCGATCATCAGGGATGAGACAGAGATGCTCGTTCGCGAGCCGCTCAGCGGCGCGCCGATCACCAGTAGGCTCGGCATCTCGGTCAGCGAACGCAGAGTGAACTGCTCGGTGCGCGTCACCTGAGCGACTCCC
>CALMKG010000191.1 GCA_937867175.1 uncultured Propionibacterium sp.
GTTTCCTTGAAGCGCATCGCTGATTCTCTCGAAAAGCTCGCCAGTGGAATCGACCCGAACACCCCCGTCAACTGCTACGGCGAAGGGTGGTCGGATGCCATCCAGAATTCGATCGAACGCGGCTTGCGTGGGATCTCAACCTATCGGTGAACCATGTTTCTGACGCACATCTATTTGATCGCCGGACCGATCATCGCAGTTGCCGCGCTCTTTGCGGCTCAGCGCTTTCTCGGGAGGACTTTCGGTTGGTGTGTCGCCGCTCTGATCGTGCCGATGTTCCTGATTCTCATCGCTCTGGGGATCTATGGGACCACCGGTCTCGGAATCTACGCCTCGTCTGTCCTCCCGATCTACTTCGTCGGACTGGCCTTCGGATGGCGTGCGCGCAACTGTTCAACCTGCACTGAGAAACCGCCATGCTCGAACGACTGATGGGAACCTGCTTCTGGCCCTCGATCATCCTCTCGCTTGGCGGCGGGGCTGCCTCCGCGATCTGGATCGGGTGGAGTGCCATCGTCGTGGCGATCACTGCTCCGATGGCAGTGCTCATGATCTGGGTTGCCGCTCACTTCTTCTTCGTCCCGCCTGCGAAAGAAGATCTCGGGTTGAAGCTCTTCGCTGAGGCGCAGCACACCGGAGAGGAATCGGCGTGACCAGCATGGACATTTTTTCTTTCTTCGGCGTCGTTTTACCTGTCCTCGCACAGTTCGACGCCGTCCTGTTCGCGATCCAGATGCACCGCCGGTACTTCGGCGCTTTCCCGACGAGGTTCTGATGACCACTTTTGATGCCTTCCAGAAAGAGGTCGCGTCGTGGGTTGACGAGTGCCTTGGCCCTGAGAGCGCCGCTGACGTGACGATCCGCGTGCATCGTTTCGTCGAAGAGGCGATCGAACTCGCGCAGGCCGTGGGATGTCCGAAGAAGGATGTTCTCGCTCTCGTCGAGTATGTCTTCGCTCGCCCGGTCGGGGACATCTACCAGGAAGTCGGCGGGGTCACGACGACGCTCACGGCTCTGTGCAACGCGCTCAGCCTCCCCCTGGGGTGGGCAGCCGAAACCGAGCTTCAGCGCGCCTGGGACAAGATCGACTTCATCCGCGAAAAGGCGAAGAAGAAGCCGAGTTTCGGTGATCACGAACCGTCGGAGATCCAGGAAGCTCTCGAAATCTATCGAGACGAGAACTTCGTCTACCGTGTGAGAGCGATGCATCTGGCGAAGCTTCGCCGTGTGCTCCAAATTCTCAGGTCCATCGGGTTCACCGATGCCGAGATCGGTGAAAAGGCCGGAGTACCTGCCGATCTCATCACGGCGACGCGAGAAGGTATGTACGAGAAGGCGAGCGGCGAATGACCCCCGTCTTCCAAACCAAGTTTGTCGCCGAGCACGGGCACGGCAACTGCCAGTCGGCGGCAATGGCCTCTCTTCTCGATCTTCCGCTCGAAGACGTGATCGACACGGCCGAACTGATCGAAAAGGGTGGAGAGTTCTGGCATCCGATCTCCCAATGGTTGGAAGATCGTGGCTACTCCATGCACTTTCAGTCGGCGCACGACTCCGACATCGCCACGTCCGGATTCACGATCGCTATGGGACCGTCCCCGCGAGGGCCGTTCTGGCACGCGGTCGTCTACGCGGACGGAGTCCTCGTGCATGATCCGCACCCATCTGGCGCTGGTCTCGTGTCCGCCGAGACGTTCATGTTCGTCCGGAGAATTCAACATGCCTAAGAACGGCGACACCGTCTGGTTTCTCGACTTCAATGACCTCCCTGTCGAGGGGATCGTCGTCGGACTTTCGGACACGAGCGATGGAGACATCCGCTATCGCGTCAAGGCTGGCGACCACATTTTCTCGGTGGAGGATACCAAGATGCGCCACACCAGGCCCGCCGCATTGGAGGGCATCCTGGACCGGTTGGCACGCGACACCGATGAGTGTATCGCGCGCCTTCACGCCCTCTCCGCCCGGTCGCACCGACTTCGTGTCCTTCTTGGAGACTGAGAATGGCCTTCGAGCGCTACTATGTCGATCCTCGTCTCGTCGTACGGACGAACATTGCACGCTTCGTCGCCGGTCCGTTCGATACGGAACTCGACGCGCGGCAGTGGCTGGACGCCTACTTTGAGACGAAGGCCGACGAACTGATGCGGATGCTCGTCGGCATCACCGAACGGCAGATCGCGAACCAGGAAGCCATGACCCTTTGTGCCGACACCAGTAAGGAATCTTGACAGATGGTGATCGATCGTTACGGTTTCAGCGACTTCCTCGAAGACCTGGGTGACATCCGTCGACAACACGGACGCGAGATTATCGCCGGAGTGCTGACGGTGCTGCTCGTCTGGGGACTCATTCTCGGCGGGACTCATGTTGCGCCGCTTGGACCGGTCGCGATGGTCGTCGGGTTCGGGATGATCGTCGTCGGTTCTTCCATCGCCATCGCTCTTCCTCTTCTCTGGTGATGTTCGGGGGCATCATCACCGGCTACGTCCTGTTTGCCGCGTCGATGCTGTTTCATGCATCTCGTGGGCACTGGCGTAAGAAGGGTTGACAGGCGCGGTTAGTTTCTCTAACCTCGTCTGAACTGAACAAGCAGGCTCTCACATGAAAAACGTCCGGAAGATCTTCGACATCCTGTCCATCGCCCTCATGGGCGCTGTGGCTGTTGGAGGACTTGTGACGCTTCATTGGGGAGCCTTCGGTGTCGGTTTCCTGGGGGCGTCTCTCGGAATTCGCGTGTTCCTCCTTGGAGGGTACGTGGAAGAGCAGCGCACTGCCCAGGTCTACCTTCTCCGGTCCGTCCAAAGTGCGTTGGATCACCCCAAGACGCGCGCTGCCATGCAGGCAGCCGTCGACGAGGCGAAGGCGTTGGGTAGAGCCCAGGCTGCGGAGATGTGCGGATGAGCGACTTCAAGTTGGTTTCCGGTATCGCTGCGATGATCATCATCGTCGGGATCGTTCTCTACGCCTGCAACATTTGAGGTCGTCATGACGGAATCCCTCATCCTCACCATCGTTGCGATCCTGCTTGGTGGATTCATCGTCGCCATCGTCATCGCCGTTACCTTGTTCAACGCTCGAATGGTGACGGCGATGAACAAGTTCGAGCGCATCGACAACGTTCTGGCGGCTTACGCCAACGCAGCGGCGTTGCTCGACACCGACCTTCAAGCCCACAAGATCGACAACCTTCCGGTCAAGGAGCACGTCGAGCAGTTGGTGATTCTGAAGAACGCCTACGATCCCGACGAGCCGGAGCACATGCTGCTCGGGCGCACCATCCGCGTCATCGAGAAGAAGTTGGGAGAGAACGCGCAACTTCGTGAGCGCCGTCAGGCGGCGTATCTCCAACTCGAGTCCGAGAGGATGATCATCGAAGAGCGGCGCGAGCGTCAGAGGGACATCTGTGAAGATGCCGGAGCTTCGGCGTACTTCGTCGGCGCTCTCGGCGTATCTGCGCGATGATCGCGCTGTTTCACGGAGTCAACTTCGATGGGGTTGGCTATTGGATCGGCGTAGTCGTTGCAGTCGACGGTGAGGTCAGATCTCGGATCGTAACTGTCCGAGAGAAACACAAAGATCTCCCCTTTCAACTACGAGACACGACACTCACTGCTCTTGCTT
>CALMKG010000192.1 GCA_937867175.1 uncultured Propionibacterium sp.
CTGGCCGCCGCGATGTCGGCGCTGGTCCAATCGACCAACGAGGTCATCATGGCCCGCCGCAGGTGCCAGCGGTCCGGAGTCTCCAACGCCTCCAAAAGCACCAGCCAGTCGGCGGCGGCCTGGGTGGTGAAGACGCTTGATTCGCCGCTGAAGACCGACGGATGCCCGTTCGCCGCAAGCAGCTCATGCACTTGCTGGCCGACCTTGTTCCGCGAAACCAGCACGGCTATGTCATCGGGGCTCACCCGCCGCCATTCTCCGGTCTTGTTGCACAACTCGTAGCGACCGCTCAGGAGCAGGTCGACCTGGGCCAGTAGGTCGGCTTGGATCGCCTCCCGCGCCGATTCGGCCCACAATGGAGCGTCGGTGTCGATCGCGCGGATGCGCACCATCTCGTCAGGTTGGTCGGGGCCGCCCCTGATCCGGGGTCGGGTGTGCCTGGCGTTGATCTGCGTCAGTCGTATGGCTGCGCCGGGTGTGCCCAGGTCGATCGGCCCGAAAAGCCGCTCGATACCCTGCACCACTGCGATGTCGGAGCGGTGGTTGGTTCCGAGTCGCAGGACCTGGTCGGCCCGGGCGCGCGCCACGGAGTAGGTCTCGATATCACCGCCACGGAAGCGGTAGATAGCCTGTTTCGGGTCACCGATCAACATCATCGTGGCGCGGCCGTGGAAGCCTGCCTCAAGGAACTGCCACTGCTGCGGGTCGGTGTCCTGGAACTCGTCCACCAAGACCACCCGGAACCTGCTGCTCAACAGCTCAGCGGCGGCCGACCCGGTGCCCGGGTCGGTGAGCGTCGCCGCCAGCCGCCCGATCATGTCGTCGTAGCTGAGGACGCGCAGGACATGTTTGCGGCGGTCGATCTCCGCTCGAACGGCCTCGGCGAATCCGACCCGCAGCGCGCAATCGGCGCCCGGCGGGTGGAGTTGCTCGGACGGATGGTTGTTGGCGGCCCGGCCAAGCATGCTGGCGTATGCCCAGTCCAGGCGTTGCCACTGCTCATCGGATAGGTAGACGTCGGCGATCACCTCATCGGCGAGCACGTCCAGATCGGATCCGAGCTCGACGGTCCGATCGTGGTCGGCGAGCAGCCCAAGCTCGTCCAGCATCCGTTTGGCGAAGGTGTGCAGCGTGACGATCGGTGCGTCGTCGACCTGTCCGAGGGCTTGCTCCACACGCCCGAGCCGGGTCGCCAGCAGCTCCGGTTCGGCGGCGGTCAGCACCCGATCGACATCGTCGTTTCCGACCGGACCGCCGTCGATCACCCGTTGCAGCGTGGCGCGGCTGGTGACCAGCCGGTCGCGAATGCCCTCACGCAGTTCGGCGGTCGCGCGACGGCTGAAGGTCACCGCCAAGACCTGCCCCAGCGGGACGCCCTCGCCGACGAACCGGGCGACCATGCCGGCGATGGTGTACGTCTTGCCGGTGCCGGCGCTGGCCTCTAGCACGGTCGTGGTACCGGGTTCGGGCAGCGGACCGAACCAGTCAAAGTCCTCCATGCTGTCAGTCCACCTCCTGGTCAGGTTGCCACCGTTCGAGTCGCCGCGTGATCGGGCCGAGCATTTGGCCGGCAAGGGTCCCGAACCGACCGGTGGCCACCAGGTCATCGAAATCAGGGAAGAAATAGCACCAGTTGGCATCCTCTTCCTTGAACTTCTCGCGTGCCCGGTCAATCGGGTCCCGGTTTCCCCAGCTGAGGAGTCCAGCGTAGGCAGCTGCGGTTCGCAGCGGCAGCGGGAGCACTGCCTGCATGCCTTCCTCGCGGAGCTCGATCAGTTCGGCCAGAGTCTGCATGGCGAGTTGCCTGTCGGGTGCGGTCAAGACATGGCAACGCTTGCCAACCAGCAACCCGGACGCCCCCAGCGGCGCTCGACCGGCCGCGCTCAGCAGCGCCAGCCGCAGCCAACAGGCCAGCGCATCGTCGGGCTTGGGGTGACCGAAGCGCTGCACCACGATCCGATCCCCATACAGGCCAACTCGTCCGCGCAGCGCTCGCCCGGCCACCTCGACATCACAGTCGACCAGCTGCAGCCCGCCGGCCCGGGCACGACCCACCGCGGTGGCGACCACTTGCGCCTGCACCAGTTGGTCGTCAAGGACGCGTTGACCGCGCAGGCCCGGTAGCACACGTCCCCCCAACCAGGCCGAGCGGCGGACCTGGTCGGGATCGTGCCCGGCCACCAGTGATTCGAAAACCTCGTTACCCAACTGCCACTTCACCAGATAGTCATCGGCCAAGGGCAACTCGACCCGCAATTCTCGGCTGGACCCAGCCAGCGTGGTCCCGGTGGCCTGGCGCAGCAGTGCCTTGGCGGGGTTGGCGAAGAAGGCGATCAATTCCTCGATGTCGACCTCGTTCGGTGTGCTGACAGCGTGCAGCCATTGCCTTGGCGGGGGCGGCGCAGCCTTCGGAGCGGCCAGTGCCACCGCACCCTGCAGTGCCTGCCGGTCGAAGCTGGCGGCGCGGCCATCGTCGGCCGCGACGAAATCCGGCCAGCCATGCGGGTGCATCGGGTGCCAACTGACCAAGGCGTCCGGGCCGGTCGCGCCGCGCCATTGGCCTGCGAGGCCGCCCACGGAGCACGCCTCGACCAGTTCGCTGACGCAGATCGGCGCTGGCCGGGGTCGGCCCGTGGATTCGTCGGCGCCTTGGGTGATGACAATGAACTTCTCGCGCGCGGCGAGCAACGCGTCCAGCAGCCGTTGTCTGCGCAACACGCGTGGCCGGTCGGTCCAGTGCGGGGTGAAGCCACTAGCAGGCCTGGTGAGCAGGTCATCGCCATCGACGGGGGAGGGCCCGGGAAAGTGCGAGTCATCCAAGCCGAGGACGCAGACTACCCGCGCCTCGATGCCGGCTACGTCGTCCAAGGTAGTGAACAGCAAAGAGCCGTTGCCGTAGTTGGGTCGCCGTCCGCCGGTCTGCTGCCGATCGGCCAGCCAGCCCGCCAGATCTCCCGCGACCAGCGGTGCCCGACGTTGCTGGGCGGACGCTTCCAGTTCGGCCATCTCGGCCAGCGCGTGGCTGAGCTGCCACTCGTCCTCTTGCGACACCTCAACCAGCAAATCGATCGCCGCCCGCATCCGCGCGGCCCACAGCGCGGTCGGGGCGGGCTCGTCGAAGCCCTGCCAAATCTTCCGGACTCTCGACACGAGCTCCGCAAGCCGGCCGACCAATTCGGCATCCGAACCCGCCACTGCGGGCACCGGCGTGACGGTGCCCAGATTGACCGGGGGCAGTCTGTCGAAGGCGAGGCTCACCATCAACCGTTCGACCCCGGCCAGCCAGGTCGACTG
>CALMKG010000193.1 GCA_937867175.1 uncultured Propionibacterium sp.
GCCCCAGGATCTCCTGCACACTACGCAAGTCTGCGCCACCCTCCAGCAGGTGAGTAGCCATCGCATGCCGCATGCCGTGCGGACCAACGTCAGGTGCGTCCGGAATTGCCCTCATCGCGTTGTGGACGACTCGACGTACCACCCGCTGGTCCAGACGGCCACCTCGACGGCCGAGGAAGACCGCATCTCCGGACGCCGGCGTGAGCCACTCGCCACGCCGCGCCAGCCACGCGTCCACCGCCCGCTGGGCGGGTTGACCGATCGGCACGCTGCGCTGTTTGTTGCCCTTCCCGAGCACGCAGAGCACCCCACGTTGGCGGTCGATGTCGCTCAGGTCTAGGCCACACAACTCACCCACCCGCAGCCCCGAGCTGTACAGCACTTCGAGAATCGCAGCATCACGGGCACCCGCCGGTCCGTCGTCCAGTGCGGCAGCGTCCAAGATCGCGGTCATCAAGGTTTCGGTGTCGGTCTGGCTGAGGGTGCGGGGCAGTCGCCGCGGCACCCGTGGCGACTGCAACCCGGCCGCAGGGTCGGTGACACTGCGTCCTTGCGCCCGTGCCCAGCGGAAGAAGACCCTGATGGCTCCGCTGCGGCGCTGCAACGTCGCCGGCGCCAACCCTGCGGCCAGCTGATCGGCCAGCCAACTCCGCAGATCGGGCAAGCCCACCTCGTCAAGGCCTGTGATGCCCTGCGCCACAAGGTGGTCCATCAGGGCCTCAATGTCGCCGCGATATGCCCGGACGGTGTGCTCCGACCGGTTGGCCTGCAGCCGTTGGTAGCTGCTGAACGCGTCCAACGCCTCTGCCAGCGCAGGAGGCAGCGCTACCTCTCGGCTCTGTCCGTCAGCCACGGCCCACCTCCCAGCACACACGACATCCGGCTAACGTCAGCATCTCGCAATCAGGCGACCCCGTCAGCGTCCGGGCGGGTGCGTCAGATAAGTTTGGTCGGGGCGCCAGACGTTTGGGCACGGTGGGACGGACCCCACCCGAGCGATTGAGGACGGGAAAGATGCCAACTCCACGGCAATGGGCTGCTAAGGGCAAGGTGCGGCGCGTGACGCGCTGGAACGAGCCGGTCATGCACTCCCCCACCCGTCCTGTCACCGAGTTCGGAGACGAACTCCACCAACTGATCGCGGATATGTTCGCGACGATGGAGCGCGCCGAGG
>CALMKG010000194.1 GCA_937867175.1 uncultured Propionibacterium sp.
CGCCGTCGGTGACGGTGAAGGCCCAGTAGCCGCCGGTGACGACCCCGAAAGTCCTTATATGGACTCCTCCTCTGTTGACAAGCTCCCCGTCCTTTGGCGGTGAGGTTCGACTGCGCACGTATATCCGGCCTCTAACTGCTGCATCGGGCTTCCGACACCGGGCCATGATGGGCTATTCGCGCGCCAGCTCCCTATCGCAGTCTCGTGCTTCTCGCACCTGGACATTCTCGGGTTCTGCCGGCGCCGGTTCGACCTGTTCGCCACCGTGCGGGTTGCTTGGCAATCGTGGGTGAGGGGCTCCTGTCTACATCGGGTTCAATCCTCTGGGGTTGCGGAACCGGGCGTCAGCACGCCAGGCGTTGCGGTTCGTAATCGGTGCCGTTTCTCAACATCGCCCAGGCGATGCGCGCGGTCTTGTTGGCCAGCGCCGCGGCGGCCACGTTGGGGTGGCTACGCGCCACCAGACGGGTCACCCACTGGCTCAGCGGATCATCCTTGCCCTTGGCGGTTCGGATGACGGAGCGTGCGCCGTGGATCAGCAGGCTCCTCAGGTAACTGTCACCGCGCTTGCTGATCCCCAGGAGCCGCTCCTTGCCCCCGGAGCTGTGCTGTCGGGGTGTGAGCCCCAACGCGGCCGACATCTGGCGACCGTTGGCGAACTGTTCCCCGCCTCCCACCGCCGCGACCAGGGCGGTAGCGGTGATCGGCCCGATGCCGCGCAGCCGCTGCAGACGCTTCGCTGCGGGATCGTGCTGAGCGATGGTGTCGATCTCCCCATCGAGCTCCGCCACCCGCTCATCCAGCCCCATCAGGTCCCCCCACAGCCCGTTCAGCAGCCCACGGAAGCGGTCCGTCAAGCCGTTCTCTGGCTCTTCCAGCCAGGCCGGCAGTGCTCGACGCAGCTGCGACAGGTCCTTCGGCGCGACCAGCCCGTACTCGGCGACGAGTCCCCGGATCTGGTTGGCCTTGGCCGTGCGTTGCCGGAGCAACTCCGAGCGAACGCGGTGAACCGCTTGGATGTCCTGTTGCTCAACGCTCTTGACGGCCACGAACCGCATGCTCGGTCGGCTCATCGCCTCGCAGATAGCCTCGGCGTCGTTGACATCATTCTTGTTGCTTTTGACATACGGCTTCACGAACTGCGGAGCGATGAGCTTGACCGTGAAGCTCTGCTGCTGCAGCTGGCGGGCCCAGTGGTGCGCACCACTGCAGGATTCCATCCCGATCTCGCAGCCCGGCTCGACGGTCTCCAATAGCCGCTTGAGCCAGTCCTTGCGGGAGAGCCGCCGGCACCATACGGGCTTCTCTTGGCGGTCTACGCCGTGAACCTGGAACACGTTCTTTGCCAAATCAACGCCAACGCGCATAAGCTTCATCTCGGACTCCTTCTCTCCCGTGACTGGTAGTTGACACATCCAGTCTGGCACTTTGATGCCGAGTAGGGTGAGGAGGAGTCCATCCCATTGCATCCGGGCAGAAACCGCGGCCGACGCCGACGCGGAGTTGCCCGCAAGTCCGCTCGCTCAAGAGAAGGCACCCGGTGCCATTTTCTCCCCTCTATACTTCGAGGGGGGAACACTCCGCCCATTTCGCCGGACACTCTTCAGGAGGAGGAAGTCCACATGAGTACCAGCCTCGAAGACATGATGGCGGCTCTCGGCGTGTCCCGCGCTCAGGGCCTTCAGTCAGCCGTGACGGCGCAGGCCAGACAGATCCAGGATCAGAACGCTAAGCTTGCGTTCGCATCGGAACTGATGTCTCGCCTGAAAGACCCGGACTACCTGGTTCCGCCGAGCGCAGTGGCGCTCTGCACCCGCTACGGGATCCCATACCTACCCGGAGACCGGAGGACAACGCTCGAGAGCCTGAGGAACTTCATCAACCAGCAATCGCTTCAGTCACAACTCTCCATCATGCAACTGCAGAGCCTGATCAATAAGCAGGCGCAGGCAATGGAGAAGGTATCGAACCTGATGAAGAAGCAGTCCGAGACCCAGAGCAGTATCATCGGCAAGCTTCGCTAGCGTATGGCGCTCCTGGCGGCGCACCTGGCCCTGACCGGGGACGTCCCGGCGACGGCTGGGGATTAGAGACACCCCGGCGTTGGGCCGGGGTCGCTGGCACTTCATTGGAGGACTGATTCCACCGCCGGACCTCCTGGCCCACTGTGTGGTCCTCGCTCTCAGCACCTCATTTGCGACTTCTCCCATGGCAAGGACAGTGCGTTGAGACCGGACGCCTCAGGCAACCCCTCTGTCATACAGGACTGCTGAACTGTTTCTCAGAAGAGGTCCGAAGGCCTACCGCTCCATCAGCGCGAACACACCCCAGCCCAGGTATTCACGCGTGTAGGTGGCGTAGCGCACGGGTTCCGAGCTCAGTGCGGACCGAATCTCCGTGGCGAACTCGTCGTCGGGATTGGCTTCGAGCCAGCGGCGCATGGTGAGCCATTTGGCCGCCTCGTATCTGTCCCAACTGTCCTGGTCGGCCAGAACCATTTCAACGACGTCGTAGCCCAGGTGGCCGAGCAACGCGAGAAGTTCTGGAAGCATGAGAAAATCCGAGATTGAGTTGGCGAGACATCCTTTGGCAACATCTTCTGTGGGTGGCGGCTGCCGCCAGTAGGGCTCGCCGATGAGGATGATCCCTCCGGGGCGCAGGCTCCGCGCCAGGAGCGCGATGGTGCCGGCGACACCACCGCCGATCCAGGTAGCGCCGACACAGGCGGCCACACTGACCTTTTCGTCAGAGACGTAGCCCGCAGCATCGCCATGGACAAACCTGACCTGGTCGGCGACACCGAGTGTCTCGGCGCGGAGTATCGCTTGCTCGGTGAACGATTGGCTCATGTCGACGCCGGTGCCGATGACGCCGTGATCGCGGGCCCAGGTGCACAGCATCTCCCCCGAGCCGCTGCCGAGGTCGAGCACTCGGGTCCCGGATTCCAGACGCAGCGCTGCGCCGAGAGTGGCGAGCTTCTCGGGGGTGAACGGGTTGTGGATGCGGTGAGCGCTTTCGGTTATGTTGAAGATCCGAGGAATGTCCACTTCAGTGACTCCTTGCCGGTGTCAAGGGAGTTGCTACGCCAAAAGTAGCTCGACGAGCGGCTGCTTTGCCGAACGTCAGGGCTCACTCTGCCTCTTCTGATGGGGGGATGCCATGACGACTCCACAAAAACCATTCAACCGCTGGCTGGTGGTAGTGGGCGCCGTGCTGATCCAGTTAGCGCTCGGTGCGATCTACGCCTGGTCGGTGTTCACGCCGCAACTGACCGACCCGACGGGCAGCTACCGCTTCTCCGCCAGCGAGGCAGCGTGGGTCTTTTCGACGGGGCTCGCCACCTTCGCTCTGGTGATGGTACTGGCCGGGCGGTGGCAGGCGCGGCTGGGTCCCCGGCTCCTGGCGATCCTGAGCGGCCTGACGCTTGGCGCCGGCTACCTGCTGGGGGGGCTTTTCGGTACCACCTTCTGGGTACAACTCCTCTTCGTCGGCGTCATCGGCGGCGCTGGCATCGGGCTTGGTTACGTCGTCCCGATCGCCGTCGGCGTGCGCTGGTTCCCCGACAGGAAGGGCATGGTCACAGGGCTTGCCGTCGCCGGCTTTGGCTTCGGCGCCACCATCTGGGTACAGCTTGCGGGTTCGTGGTTCGGGGGTTTGCTCAACACCACGAATGTGCTCGGCCTCCCCGGCGTGCAGAGCGTGTTCGTGATCTACGGCCTCGCCTTTGCGGTGCTGGTGTTGGCCGGCAGCGTCGTCATGGTGAATCCGCCCGAGGGTTACACTCCCGCTGGCTGGACACCACCGCCGGCCGGCATCCAGGGGCACGGTGGAACCATCAGTTTCCACCTCGCGCGAGATGCTGCGCACGCCGCAGTTCTATGCACTGTGGTCGGTGTTCATGGTGTCCGCTCTGGCAGGTCTGATGGTGATCTACTGCATCAAGCTGTTCGGCATCGACGCCCTGCGCTACCACGGCGTGATCGATGCCGGGGCGGTCGCTGGCACCGCGATGGCGTGGTACGCGATCTTCAACGGCGTCGGGCGCATCGCGTGGGGCTCGGTGTCCGACCGCATCGGCCGCAAGGCGTCCATCGTGTTGCTGACCGCGCTGCAGGGCGTCGTGATGCTGATGACCTACCACGTCTTCATCCTGGCCGGCCACGCGACCGGCTTCATCGTTGCGGCGTGCCTGATCGGCTTCAACTTCGGGGGGAACTTCGCGCTATTTCCCGCGGCCACCGCCGACTTCTTCGGCAATCGGAACGTCGGCGCCAACTACGGCTGGGTGTTCACGTCCTACGGCGTGGCCGGTCTGGCCGGCCCACTGCTGGCCGGCTATTTCAAGGACCTGGCAGCCGGATCGACCTACCCGATCGCGTGGATGGCACCCTTCGTCATCGCCGGGGTCGCCTGTCTGTTGGGCGCGTTCGTCATGGCCTTCACTTCGGCGCCGGGGCCAGGCGCCGCTCGGCGCCAGGTGGACATCCTGGAGGACGCCTGATGCCTTTGGCATCCAACAAAACTATTATAATCAATTAGTAAAAGACCATACGGGCTGGACATTTCTCGGGACATCCTCCATGGCGCTTGCCGTGTCTGAGCACATGCTGCGTGTCGAGACCGCTCGTTTCGGCCCCTTCACGTTCCAGGTGGGCGTTGACCCTGGCCGGATAGAGGCCCTGCTCCTGCGCGTGGGCGACGCCCAGCAGCGCCTCCACGACTCCCCCCTGGCCCAGGTCGCCGACCAACTGGAGCGGGAGGTCGTGGTCTCAAGCGTCTTCGGCACCAACAGCATCGAGGGCGGCACCCTCTCGGAAAGAGAGACCCAGCTCGCTCTCGCCCTGGCCCCGGCAGAGATCGAGGGCGCGGAGCAGCGTCGGGCAGTCAACATCAAGGCGGCCTACGACCTGGCCCGGGGGGCAGCGGCGAACCCGGAATGGCGCCTGAGCGCAGACTTCATCCGGGCCGTGCACGGGGCCATCACCCGGGACTTGCCCCACGAGTACAACCAGCCCGGACTGCTGCGAGACAACCCAAGACACGTGCCCACCTTCGTGGGTGATCAGGCGCACGGCGGCCGGTACAAGCCGCCGCAACACGGCGCCGACGTGCGCCGGCTCCTGGAGGCGCTCCTGGACTGGCACGGCGAACTGGAGGCCCAGGGGCTGCCTGTGCTGGTCCGCGCCCCGCTGGTCCACTATTACTTTGAGGTGATTCACCCCTTCTGGGACGGCAACGGCCGCGTCGGTCGGGTCCTGGAGGCGGCCCTGCTGCTGCGCGAGGGCTTCCAGTACGCCCCCTTCGCCCAGGCGCGGTATTACCTGGACCACATCCATCGCTACTACGCGCTCTTCAACGCCTGCCGCAAGGCGGCTGAGACGGGCCGTGCGCACCCCAACGCGGACTTCGTCGAGTTCTTCCTGGAGGGCATGCTCCGCACCCTCAACGGCCTCCACGGGCGCGTCAACGACATCGTTCGGGTGCTGCTCTTCGAGACGGAAATCAAGCGCCGACACGACGCCCGAGAGATCAACGCCCGCCAGTACGCCATCGTCACCCAGGTCCTGAAGGCTGGACAGCCGGTGGCCCTCGCGGACCTGCGCCGCGCCCCGTGGTACCTGGCGCTGTACGCGAGGCGCACGGACAAGACCAAGCAGCGCGACCTGCGCCGCCTGCGGGAACAAGGGCTGCTTGTCCCCTACGAGGACAACCGCATCTGGCCCGGCTTCGCGACCTCCGGCCGTGACCGTTAAAGCTGGCGGCCCGGTTGGAGCGGTTGCGGCGACGACTCCCGCACTGGTCGTGCTGCGTGGCGGAGCCGCGGTCGGGAGGGCCGCGTAACCTGTTGAAGGGATTGTTGTTTTGGTGGTGGCTACGGGTGGGATCGAACCACCGACCTCAGCATTATGAGTGCCGCGCTCTAACCGGCTGAGCTACGTAGCCGCAGTGAAGGCTGCGAACGATATCGGAAAAGCCCCGGCGCGGGCAAGCGGTGCCCGGATGGCCACCTCAAACTCCCCCACCTGTGGCCGGGTCAAACTCCCCCACC
>CALMKG010000195.1 GCA_937867175.1 uncultured Propionibacterium sp.
CCGCTGGAGTTGGAGGGAGTGCAGATGCCGATCGAGAACAACTCGAAACTGCACATGCTGACCGCCACGTTCTGGACCCAGCTCAAGGAGGGCGACATCCTGTTCCTGGATGAGTTCCTCCGCGGATTCCCGGAGGTCTACAACGGCCTGCTCGACATCCTGACCGCACGTCAGGTGGGTAGCTACAAGCTGCCCAAGGTGTTCATCATCGCAGCCAGCAACACGGTCGTCGCCTACGACAAGGCGCTCGAGGATCGGCTCCTGCATCTGCCGGTACCGGATCCGAGCAAGAGCAAGGCCGAGCGGAAGAAGCTGGCCAAGGTGATCGTCGAGCACATCGGGTTGCTGCCCGAGATGGTCGAGGCTTACGAGATGCAGGATCTCATGACCAATGAGATCTTCCCGATGTACGAGATGCTCGACCAACTCAAGCATCGGGCCAACATCAACGCAGCCAGCACCAAGGGCTGCAGTGTCCGCAACCTGATCGGCCAAGCCAGGCTGCGCGAGGTCACATCGCCACACCTGCGCACGTTGATCGACGTCAACAACAAGCGAGCGATCAACACACAGGCCTGGCAGTATGTCCTGCTGCTCGACGGCAAGGCACCAGACCCGAAGTACCTGAAGGCTGTGCCCGCCATCCTCGGCTCGCCGGAGGTGCGAGCACGGCTGACACCAATCCAGCGCACGAACATGGAGCTCAACCTCCAGCTCGTGGCTATGGAACGAGCCAAGCGAAAGGAGTCAGAGTCTGATGAAGACAACTGACATCGCTCGTAGTGTGGAACTCTACGAGCTCAAGCCGGGGCACATGATCCCGGTGGCGTTGCTGGCAGAACTCCTGCCCAACGTGGAGGCAGCGCTGTTCTTCGCCAAGGTCTACGACTTCGGCTACCGGAAGACCAGTGACCTGCTGTACCTGCTGTTCAAGACCGACGTGATGGAAGCACTCATGTCGGGCGAGCACAGCATCGAACTGCAGGACTTCATCGTCAGCATCTGCGAAGAGGGCAACCTCGTCGATGCAGAGCCTGACTTCGTGGCGCGCAAGCCGCCGGCCGAAGTCCTGCCCGAGGTGTGGAAGATGGCCGAGGTCGAGATCGCCAAGTCGATCAAGGAAGTCGCGGCCAAGCTGTCCTCTACGCTGCACCTCATGCCCAGCAAGCAGGGGAAGATGGTGTTCAAGTCGATGATGCAGCTCAACGCACAGCGTCCGACGCTGGGCGTGCACAAGGCTGCCATCGCACACGAGGCAGTGCCCGATGCCCTGGTGATCCTGGACGTGTCGGGCTCGGTCTCGCGGCCCACGGTGCAGGCGATCATCAACGAGGTGGTGGCCATGTCGTACGAGGCCAACGCCACGCTGGCTATCGTCAGCAACAACTGCTTCTGGTGGGATCCGGGCACGTACAACGTGGCCGACGTCCTGGCTAAGGCGCAGTACGGCGGTACGCAGTACGAGACGCTGGCTCCTCTGTTCAAGGACAGGGACTGGGGCACCGTGGTCACGATCGCCGACTACGACTCGAGCATGAGCTCGATGCGTTACCTCAAGAACAACTGCAACTCGAAGGTCGGCACCGTGCTGGACATCAGCCTGGTCAACCAGCCGTCCTTCCTGGCGGAGTGCATTGCGCAGTTCGCCGACAAGTTGCAGCCGTTGCTGATCGGGCAGTCCTACTACCCGATGCGGTGACATGAGGGGTGGGCGGTGAGAGCAGAAAAACTTTCGCCGCCCACCTGCTCCCACGAAGTACACATCACCAACCGAAAGGAAGCCACAATGGCTCCGAACAATCCCGCGATCCTGACCATGAAGATGTGCCGGCTGAGCTGGCCGGTCTTCGACTACAAGGTGGCGGTCACCCGCAACCAGAAGTCGAAGTTCCCGCGGCCACCGGAGGAGGTCACGCCGGAGTTCAACATGCTGCTCGAGCAGCACCACCTCGACCAGTACGTGCAGTACATCCTCAACGAGTACTTCCCGTTCGTGCTGGCCCAGGGCCAGGCCGGCGAGAAGGGCGGGCTTGACCCCAAGGAAGTCGACCGGCTGACCAAGCTGATCGAGTCCGGGGACTGGGATGCCCAGCCGCCATACATCCCGATCAAGACCGTGCCCGACAAGACCAAGGAGCTGGCGCCGGAGGCCGTCGCCATGCTCAAGGTCAAGGGCAACCGCGGCGCCGACATCGTCCAGATGGCGCGCGTGCGTGACGAGCAGGAGCTGGCGGTGCCGGACCCCAAGGTCCTCACCTTCCCGATCCTGCGTCCGATCCACGAAACCGTGCACAACCTGTACGGTGGCGCCTACGTGGCGGCGACGCTCAACCACTACGCCTACATCAGCGGGAAGCTGCCTGGCTTCTCCGCCTCCGCGAGCACCTGCGTGTTCATGGAGAACGGTGACCGCTTCGGCGGTGGCATCGACGTCGACGAGGATGCCATCTTCCTCGACGACTAACCAAGGACCGGAGGTGGCAGCGGCCGGTAGACCCGCTGCCACCTCCACCTCTTTCTCACGAGTGATGTTTCACGGTGAAGCCAGTGCCTTCGCGCAAGGTAAGTCCGTGCCATTCACAGGGCCCAGTAGTAACAGCTGACGATGAACCTGGGTCTACGATTTGGATGCACGACGGGGCCGGTAACAGATGACGATGAAAGCTCCAACGAGTAGCTGTGCCCCCAACAGAGGGAACAGAAGTGAGGTGCAATCCCTCACCGTGCAGCGCATAGGGAGACCAAGCTCCCGAGCAGAATGGAGGAACCGTGACAGAACGGTTCAGTGCGAGCGTGGCGTCCCGGCTCATTACTTGCCCGGGCAGTGCCAACCTCGACCTGAGTATTCCAGGCTGGGTCCCACCTGTCATTGACCAGACCAAGGGTCAGAAGGCAGTGGGCACCAACCGACACAAGTGGCTTCAGGAAGCAAGCGACCTGAGTGCCTCTGAGCTGAGGCAGATCGCCATGGCCCTCGAGTACTACGCACAGATCCGCAGTCGGCGCCGCTTCAAGGTGCTGGCCGAGGAGACTGTCGTGGTCGACTGGTTGCAGAGCAAGCCGAAGACTACGGTCGACGTCGCGCTCTATGTCCAGGACGAGCTGCACATCGTGGACTGGAAGTGGGGCAAGATCCCGGTGCCTGTCGACGACAACGATCAGCTGATGTACTACGCGGTGACCCACCGCAACCTGGCACCGAAGGCTTCGGGTGCCTGGCTGCACATCATCCAGCCACCGGCCGATAACTGTGCCTCGACCTTTGTCACCGCTGCTGAGCTGAAGGCGTTCATGCTTCGAGCTCAGGCCGCGGAGCAGCAAGTGCTAGCCAAGAGCACAGTACTGAATCCGGGGGACAAGGCCTGTCAGTTCTGCCCGGCGTACCCGCACAGCAGGAGCGACAAGGGCAGCCCGCTCTGCCCGGTGACGATGCAACTGCTGTACCCGCGGGTGGTCGATGAGGCCGAAATCCTGAGGGAGGACTGATGAACTACCCAGCCTCCTTCATCAAGGACCCCGTCCTCCAGGCAGTCAACGGCCAGCTGCGCAGCCAGTACCCGATCGGCATGGACTTCGAGACCTGGGGCTCGGAGCCGTTGCCAACCGTAGGCCTGGACAACTACCTGCACGTCGGCACCTTCCAGCCCTTGGCCTGTGCCCTGGTCTGGCAGGAGGATGGACAGTACGAGGACATCGCAGTGTTCGACTTCGTGCAGCGGCCCGAGGATTACGAGCGGTTCCGCCAGGTGCTCATCGACAACGGTGACTACGTCCACTTCGCTGCGCACAACGCAGGCTTCGAGCGTGGCGTGATCAGCACCATGGATCTGGATCCGCTGAAGCTGCACATCCTCGACAGCGCGGTGATCAGCAGATGCATGGGTGCCGGCTCCCACCTGGAAGCCGCCGCCCCGCAGCTGCTGGGCATCGACAAGATCGAAGCCGGCAAGGACCTGATCAAGAAGTTCTCCATCCCGAACGAGCGCTACAACTTCAAGCCGCCAACGGCAGCCGACGTGGCGAACGACCCGGACTGGCAGGACTTCCTCGCCTACATGGTGCAGGACGCGCGAGCCTCCCATCGGATCGCCAGAGACTACATGTGGATCGGGATGATGGAGAGGGACTACGA
>CALMKG010000196.1 GCA_937867175.1 uncultured Propionibacterium sp.
GAGCCTGACGCAGTGTCGGCTGTGCCTCCTGGGTCATCCACAGGTCCCACTCATGGAACTTCTTGCGCATCGCGGCGGTGTCCTTGCCCCCTCTATGCCGCGCCCACTCCAGCACGGGGGGGCGAACAGCAACGCGCGCGGTCGCCATGTCGTCCTCCCTTCGCCTGGTATCAGGATCGCAGAGCCCTAGGAGAGTCAACAGCACGCTGGCGCGTGTTGATTCCAAGGGGAGAGCTCAAAGACCGAGTAAATCGTCGGGCGTCGCCAGTAGGGTGACAAACACCTAGGGGGAGGAGAACAGTGAGCACCCAGTCGATGGCGTCGCCGGCGTATGAGTTGGCCGTCGACCCCGATGGCACCGCCTGGTCTGCGCGCGAGAATCTCGCAGACGTCCTCTCCCGAGAGTTGCTCGGCCCGCTCTACGGCGATCACGAGGCGCTGGCCGTCGCGCCGGACACGGCCTACCCCATCGGTCGTATCGCGCCGCGACGACTCACCGCCGCCAAAGTGACGCCCTCCCCGTCCGAGGATGACGCCGCGCAGGGCGAGTCCGAGGAGGCTGGGCTGAGCAGCGGCGTCCCGGTGCCCGGTGCCGACGAGACCACGACGGACGCCGACGAGGACGCGGCCGAGGACACGGGCCCCAAGCGCGGCCTGATGATCCCGGCGTCGATGGGCCTGCGGTTACAGCTGCCGCTCGACGTCGAGTCGTTCACCGTCATCGCGTCCTGGGGAACGTATCGCGCCCGCAATGTGGAGGGTGAACGCCCCGAGGGGGGTCGGCAGCCGCGGGAGTTCGTGCGCACCCCCCACGACGTCCCCGTCGTGGTGCAGGTGGCCGACCTCGCCCCGGGCAGCACTCGGGAGTACGAGCTGATCGACGACGCGGTGCTGCGCATCGATTCCTTCGCGGAGCCGGACCGGCGGCTCGTTGAGATCGCGCTCTGCAACGACGCGGAGGCGGTCGGCCGCATTCCGGTCCACCAGTGGCTGTTCCAGGCGAAGCTCTACGTCGAGGCCGGCGACCAGGCGGTGTTCCTCCCCGTCCGGGACGCTTTGAACGACACCCACCGTGACCCCGACGAAGAGGTGAACCGGCTCAACCTGCAGTACCGTGATCGCCTCGAGTTCGCAGTCGGGCGCACCTGCTCGGTCGACTGGCATGAGGTGACCGGCACCCGCCGCGCCAGCAAGGTCTGGACGACGTGGCTACCGGTCTCTGAAACCCCTCAGACGCGGGCGACCGCGGCCGAGGGCGTCATCACCGACATGCGGGTGCTGGCCACGGCGTCCGTGGAGGAGTTGCGCGCCGGCCTGGAGCCGATCGCCGCCGGCTACGCCACATGGCTGGAACAGCAGAAGGCCAACGCGGCAACCCTTCCTGCGCACTTGCAGCCCGACGCCGACGAGGCCATCATCGAAGCGTCACAGGCCGCCACTCGACTCAACCAGGGCATCGCCTACCTCGTCGACCACGAGGACGCCTTGAAGTGCTTCCGGTTCATGAACGGTGTGATGGCTGACCAGCGTGTCCACACCGAGATCGCGGCGTTGCGCAGCAAGGACGACTCCCTGGAGGCCGACCAAGCCGCCGCCCAGGTGGCGGCGCGGGGGGCGTCTGCGCACAGCTGGCGTATGTTCCAGCTCGCCTTCGTGCTGATGCAGATCCCCGCACTGTGCGACCCTGCCCACAAGCGCCGCGCCGACCCGAGCCTTGCCCAGGTCGAGCTGTTGTTCTTCCCGACCGGCGGAGGCAAGACCGAGGCCTACCTCGGCCTGGCGGCGTTCACTTTCGCGATCCGACGGCTCCAGGGGGTGGTCGACTCGGCTGACGGCCCGCTCGACGGTCGGTCCGGGCTGGCGGTGCTGATGCGTTACACGTTGCGGCTGCTGACTGCCCAGCAATTCCAGCGGGCGTCCACGATGGTGTGCGCGGCCGAGCTTGCCCGGCGCGATAAGCCCGAGTTGTGGGGGGCAGAGCCGTTCCGGATCGGGTTGTGGGTAGGCACGAATGTGTCGCCGAAGCGGGTGAAGGAGGCCGACGAGCAACTGCGCACCGCCAACGACAGCGGTTACGACCACGGGCTCACCGTGCTCCAGGTCAAGCGCTGCCCGTGGTGCGGCACCCCGATCCGCAAGGAGCACGTACGGGTCGACACGGCGGTCGGCCGCGTGTTCGTGTACTGCGGCGACCCGTTCGCCGAGTGCCCCTTCTCGTCCGGCGGCACCGTCGAGGAGGGCCTCCCGGTGCTCACCACCGACGAGGAGATCTACCGCCTCGCCCCGGCGTTCGTCATCGCGACGGTCGACAAGTTCGCTCGGCTGGCCCGCGAGGGAGAGGCGGCGTCCCTCTTCGGTTACGTGAGCCAACGGTGTGATCGGCACGGATACGTCCACCCGGACTTCGCTGGCTGCACGGGTCAGCATCACAACGCGGCAGGCCCGCACCCGGCCGCGCACGTGCGGCCGACCGGACGCCTCCGACCCCCGGACCTCATCATCCAGGACGAGCTGCACCTCATCACCGGAGCGCTGGGCACCACGGTCGGCCTGTTCGAGGTCGCGATCGACACGCTCACCGCTTGGAAGACGGGCGCCGGCACCCCCTGCCAGCCGTTGATCGTCGCGTCGTCGGCGACGGTGCGCAACGCCGCCGACCAGGTCCGCGGCCTGTACGGCCGCAACACGGCGATCTTCCCGCCTCAGGTGCTCGACGTGTCCGACACGTGGTTCTCAACCGAGGTGCCCGTGTCGGAGAAGAACCCCGGACGCCGTTACGTCGGCGTCTGCGCGTCGGGCGTCCGGCTCACCGCCGCCGAGATCCGCGTCGCCGAGGTGCTGATGGCCGGCGCCCAGCTTCTGCTCGACCGTGACCCGGCGTCCGCGGACGCCTACCTAACGTTGGTGGCGTACTTCAACGCCACCCGGGAACTCGCAGGTATGGCCCGCTTCATGCAGGACGACATCCAGACCGGCCTGTCCCGTGGCCGGCGATGGTCCAGGCTGCCGAAGCGCTCCGGCGTCGCCTTCGGCTCGCTGAACGTCGCCGAGCTGACCTCACGCGTGGCCAGCTCGGCGATCACCGACACCCTCGACCAGCTCGCCGTCCCCTTCGACCCCGACTACGACACCAACGAGGCCCGGGCCGCCCGGATCGCGGCGGCCGCGGACGGCAAGAGGATGCCGCTCCGGACCCAGACCCCGTTCGACGCTGTGCTGGCAACCTCGATGCTGCAGGTGGGCGTCGACGTGCTGCGGCTGGGCCTGATGCTGCTGATCGGCCAGCCCAAGAACACCGCCGAGTACATCCAGGCGTCCTCGCGGGTGGGCCGCTCCGCCGACCGCCCCGGTCTGGTCGTCACACTGGGCAACTGGGCGAGACCCCGCGACTTGGCGCACTTCGAGCAGTTCCGGCATTACCACGAGACGTTCTATTCCCAGGTGGAAGCGCTGTCGGTGACGCCGTTCTCGGTCACGGCGATCGAACGCGGCCTGGACGGCGTCCTCGTGAGCGCCGCGCGGGTCATTTCGGGGGGCCGCGGCGAACAAGGGCTCTCGCCGGAGAAGGGCGCCAGCAAGGTGGACGCCGAAGCCGCGCTGCTCTCCACCCTCATGGAGCGACTCACAGCGCGAGGGCTCGCTGCCTCCCGCGACGAGGAGGCCGCCACCAGGATCCACGAGCGGCTTGGTATCCGGGTGGAGTACTGGAACCAGCGCAAGAAGGAACTCCTGGCCCAGGGCAAGACGCTGGTCTACGAACGCGTCCGCAAGGGCAGTGACCAGGGTGCGTTGATGATCGGCGCCGAGGCCACCACCCGCAAGGAGATCATGGAGGACGCTCCGTTCGTCGTGCCCAACTCGATGCGCGAGGTGCAGCCGGAGATCAACCTGCTGGTCTCCCCGGACCCGAAGAAGCTGTTCCTGATGCCCGCCGATCACGAGCCCGACTGGGCCTTCCCCACACCGGACGAGGACTGAACATGACCACGACCTGGATCAGCGGCAGGAACACCCTCGACCCGCTCGGCGACGCCGAACAGCTCAAGGAGCAGGGCGTCAAGAAGAACTATGCCAAGGTCGGCTCCGGACGACCCTCGTCGCTGCTGTACACCTACGGGCCGGGTTCGATCATGGACCTGCCGCACTTCACCGTCATGCCCAGCGGTCTGGACGCCTGGGACCGGATCTGGAAGAGGCGCGACGGGGTCCCGCGGATCCACGCCCCCCGGCTTCTCCAGGCCGTCCGTCTGCAACTCGGGGCCCAAGTGGACGAGATCCGGCCCTTCCCGCACCAGCCCGACGTCTCGGCGTTCTCCGACGAGGGCCGCGACCTCGGCGTCCCGGCGATCGTGTTCCCGCAGTGGCTGCGCTGCACCGGCTGCAACCTGCTCGCCCCGTTGTCCCGGTTCGAGTACCGCAACACCCACCCGTACCGTCCCGACGAGGCCCGCTTCGACCATGTCGGCTGCCCGGGCTTCGGCAAAGGCAGCAAGGGTGGCGGCAGGCGACGTTCGCTCGCCATCCCCGCCCGATACCTGCTGGCCTGCACCAACGGGCACCTCGACGAGTTCCCCTACGACCGCTGGGTCCATCGCGGCGGCACCTGCCCGGACGCCGAGGTCCCCCACCTGAAGATGCTCGAGAACACGGCGGGGCGAGGGGCGTCCGCGACCTTCGAGTGCGCCTCGTGCGGCTCCAAACGTGGCATGAATGAGGCCCAGGGTGCGCAGGGGAAGGCCAAGCTACCCGCCTGCCGGGGACGCTTTCCCCACCTGGACGCCTTCGTCTCGGGCGGCTGCGACGCGCAAGCTCATCTGATGCTGATCGGCGCCTCGAACCTGTGGTTCCCGATCCTGCAGTCGGTGATCGTCATGCCGATGGACGCCGGCGAACGCAAACAGGACTTCGCCGACCAACTCAGAGTCGTCCTGGGCGACAAACTCCTCCAGTTCGGGGACAACCTAGAGGTGATCCG
>CALMKG010000197.1 GCA_937867175.1 uncultured Propionibacterium sp.
ACCTGCCACTCAGGCAGCCTGACCCAACCTGTCACCCGTTCGTGCAGCAGACCCCTTCGCCTACGCCATGGTTGAGGACAACTCCTTCGCTGCGCGTGCATTTGCGATCCGCGAGGCGGCAGCCGCCGCGGTGTCTCCCCCGACAGCCAAAGCGGTGGAGCCGACGACGCCACCCACCGCACCACCAGGCGGTGGGGGAACATCAGCCCCGCAGACCGACAGCGGGCATTCGCCGGCTGGGGCGGACAGCGGCAACGACGGTTCGTCGCTTCCTCTGCTCGTCGCTGGCGGGGCATTGGTGCTGGGCGCCGCCGCTGCCGTTCCACTGCTCCGCAGGCGGCCGCAGGAGCACGACGTCGTGAGAACCTCACGTTCGACCGACGATGAGGGTGTGGCGTCGCCGCTTCCGCTAGAAGGCGGGGGTCAGATTCCATCGGAACTCCAGGGCCGGCGGCATTTGGATAGTGGAGGTCACGAAGACCGCTGATGCCTCACCGGTCACCAAGGCAGGGGTGGCGGCAGCAGTCTCGCCTTCCGAAGGCCGGTCGGTTCGGGGCGTCGGTCAACGGTCAGCAGCGCGGCACCGCTAGGGTTTGCTGTGTTCGTCTCGGGGGTGACTGACGCTTGAATCCTAGAGAGACGCGATGACCGACTATCCCGGGAACTCCTCCCCGCGCGTAGACCTGACCAAGCGCAACGGCGGGACAACGCCGCTTGTAGTGCCGCCTACGCCATTGACTCCGCCGCCTGGGCCACGACGCGGCGCCGGTGGACGGTCTCCGTCGGGGTCACGCCGATGGCTCGGGATTCTCGCTGGGGTTCTTGCCCTTCTCCTGATTGGCGGTATCTCGACCGTTCTTCTGCTTACGCGCGGAGACGAGCCTGCCGCCGCCCCGAGTGCACCGTCGTCGCGTGACGCAGGTGACGACGTCACTGAGCCGGATAGCGAGGCAGACCCCGGGACGGTCATTGACGAGCCGAGCGAGGACCAAACCGAAACGCCTGAGCCCGTTGACGCGGATGCAGACGCCGCTAGCGAGCTCGATGAGATCGTTGCGGCGGACGAGGCGACGAGTTCTGCCTTGGAAGGGGTCTGGACTGCACAGTTGGCGTCCAGTGCGGCCGGGGAGTCACCAACGACGATCCTCGGCAAGTATCGTGACCTTAAGGCACGGTATCCGGGTGCCGTGCTGATCTGGAGCGGCGACTGGCCGGGAAGTTTCGGCCCTTCAAGTCTTCAGTCCTGGGTCGTGCTAAGCGGTGACGACTACAGCGCCACGCGTCCACTTTTGGAGTGGTGTGCGTCCGAGGGCTGGTCGGACGGACAATGCTGGGCGAAGCGCCTCGCTACGTCTGGCGATGATCCACTGCTTAACACGGATCGCTCTCCGGCCGATGCCCGGAATAACTAGGCCAATCGGGATATCGAGGGACCGGCGCCCGTGTGGTTTCAGCGGCTGATGGGCCAATCTGGCGCGCGCCAAGATCCGAGATGGTCCCAACTTGAGTCCGCCATGTCCGCGGCGACGAGGGGAAATCCGACTTCGGCGTCTCAAGTTTCTAGTCTGGTGGCTGGCCTACGGTCGGACTTCGGTGGTCGAGGGCTGGAGTCAGACCTCTGGGATCTGGTCGGTTCGGCGGTCGCGTCGCTGTGCGACGACGACATCCTGGAGGCAGGAGAGGAAGCCGACCTGATCGGCGCATGTAAGGCACTCGGGCTCCACATCAGGGACCTGCGCACGATGAACTTCGCGGCCTGGGAGCAGCTTGCGGTGGCGAGAATCAACGACAGTCGACCTCCAACTCTCGCTGACCCGCCCATGCTTCTGAAGTCGGGCGAGGTGGCATACGCAGCGTTCCAAGTGGGGCTCCTCAAAGAAGTCGTGCGCCGCGAGTGGCGCGGGAGGTCTTCTGGAATGAGCGTTCCGCTCGGGATGGGCATTCGGTACAACTTCGGTGGCTCCCGCGGCAAGAGTGTGGTGGTCGGCCAAGACCTAGTTGTCGCAGACTCGGGAGCGCTCGTGATTACCAACGACCGCGCCGTGTTCCTCGGGAGCCAGAAGACGCTGGAGTTCCGGCGAGACAAGCTTGTGGGACTACAGCAATACACCGATGGTCTACGACTCAACGTCTCGAACCGTCAAGCGCCATCGCTTTTCCGATTTGGGACGAACGAATCTCCCACCGTGGCGGCCGCGCTGGTCGCCATGAACTGACGACCAGCGCACCAACTCGTCCCGCCTAGCTGGTCGCCTTGGCGATGGCCTTGTTGACGCGGCCCTCCAGGCCGTTCTGCCAGCGCTTCACCTTGGCCGAGCCGGGCGTGATCCCCAGCATCCGATAGATGCCGTGGCTGATGTTGACGCTCAAGCCCCAGATCCCGCCACTGTGATTGAGCTGCTTCGGGGGCACCCCGACGTACAGTTCGAGAGCTCTCGCTGTGACGAGCGAGCCCGCGGGATCACGAGAGATCGCGATCTCGCCGCTGTCGCCCATCTTGCTGTTGGTGGCGAAGCCAGAGGGGCCGAGCGAGGAGACGGACATCCCGCCGAAGGTACCTCGTAGCGCGGCCATGGCGCCCTGGTTGTGTGCCCGCTCGACTGCTGCCGCAACTGCCGACGGCGGATAGGGCACGACGAAACTCACGCCCTCCATTGCCTTCTTGGCGTTCTGGCGGTTCCACCAGATGCCACCGACAAGGGCAGCGATGATCAGAATGGTGATGAGGATGCCCATGCGCTCACGACTCCTTCGGGAACTCGATAGTTTGGAAACCTGGATCAGTGGGCGCCGTGCCAGGGTCCTCCGCGCTCAGTTCCGCGGAGGGGTCAGGGGCCGAGGCAGTAGCCTCGGGAGGGGTGACCGCGTCGAGCACCGCGACTAAGTCGTCGGACGGCTCGGGCGCCATCGTCTCCGGGGTCGCTGGACGCTCCCTAGGCGGGTCGCCAGCGTGCCAGAGTCCCTCGCTGTCCGTGTAGCCCGCAGCCACCCGTACGGGACCGGAGGCGGGCTCGGAAGTCGGTTCCGTCTCTGCTTCAGCAACGGCCTGCACGATGAGTGGAGATGACGCAGGGCTCGTGTCGGCCGCTGGTTCGGGAGACTCCGCCGCGGGTGGGACGGCCGGTGCGGGTGCCTCCGCTGGTGGCGTGTCCGGCAGCACCACATCTGGGCGCAGCCAAACGGCGACGGCCGTCCGGTCGTCATCAAAGCTCCGACGGTAGACGTTGATGTCCAGTAGGAACTGGTCGATGGTCGGGGGGGTCTTCCAACGGTTGGCCAACTCGCGGCCGAAGTCGTTTGAGCCGTCCCCGGCGGGATCACCAAGCCCATCCGTTCCGAGGACGAGCATCTCGCCCGGCTGGAGGAAGATGGTGGCCGCCTCGGGGTTGGCGGGACCAGGCAGCGGCTTGACGCTGGTAGATGAAATCGAGCCGCCCAGTTCCTTTCCCCCGCCAACAGGGGTGAGGACATCGCTGCCATTCAGGATCTGGTATGCGGCCGAGTCGCCGGCGATGACGCTGATCTCCGCCTCGACGCCGTTGTGGGAGGGCGAGCGCTTGAGGACAGCCGCGATGAGCGTGGTCGACATCTTGGAACGAACTGCACGGACGCGGTCGTTGATATCTGTCTCGGGAGCAGCGCTCGGGGCGATCTGTCGGTACTCAGCTTCCTCTACGATCCGCAGGGAGACCCGTCGGGCCAGGAGTGACCAGTCGACCGTGCCGTTCTTTGCAATGTCGTTTGCGGCGAGCTTCACGGTTGCGCGCGCGGCTGTGTCCGCGGCCACTTGTGAGTAGTCACCTTCGGAGACCCCATCAGCAACGGCAACGACCAGTACGTCGTCGCCTACCAGGATCGAGTAGGCGTCCTGACGGGGCGTGCCCTTGTATCGGTGGCTCCAGCCCCGAGAAGAGCAGGCTCGAACCTCTAGCGAGCCAACAGTCAGGAAGTCGAGAGCGGTGTCAGCAACGCCGACGTTCAGATCGCTGGAGACGGACTGGATTTCGGGCTGACGGCCTGCATCGCCGATGGCGTTGGTGGGCTCGAAGGGGGCCCACGTTGTGTCTACTGATGTCATCGGAACTCCTGGTACCAGTCCTTGGCTTCGGGGCGGTCGGCGGGCTTCCCTTGCAAGCTCTGCTCAAGCATGCGAAAGGTACTCGTTGGCAACACTCGCTTCAGATGCGAAGGGTCTCGGGTCTCGCTCACCCGAGGTACCCGAGCGAGAATCCGCAGAATTGCAAGGCCGAGCTTGTATCGGTCGGTTTGGTAGTTCTGGGTCGCGAATCCGTTCGTGTTGCCCGCGCGCTGCGCGTGAAGTGCTTCGGGAGGCTCCCAGTCACCAGTGTGCGGTTGACGACCCAACGCTGCGCTTTGTCCACTCAGCCTCATCGCGTCGGTGTCGACGTAGATCACCGAGACGGTCGGTTCTAGCCGGTAGAGGAAGTTCCGAAGTGAGAGGTCTCCGTACACGACGCCAGTTCGGTGGAGCTTGCCCATTCCGAGAGCGAGGTCACGACAAATAAGCAGACGCTGCTCAAGACTGGGATTGGGAATCCGCCATCGCTGGTAGTCCTGATCGCTTCCTACGAGCAACTGCGCCTCGCAAGGGTCGTCCTTGACCTCGCCGTAGCTGTTGTACTTCTTGGCAAAGTAGCTTGCGTCAAGGCGCGGGAGAAGAATTCCCGCAGCCCCGCTCTTATCGTCCGTGACGACACGCACCATCCAGTTGAAGGAGCGGTCCATCGCGACCTGCTGTTTCGGTTCCCAACTCTCGCGCAGCCTAATAAAGGCTTCCATCCCAAAAATTGGAACGGGATTCTTGCGGGTCTGCTTCTTGTACCGCTTGTAGACAAGCCGCCACTCGGGGTTCTCCCCGATCCTGAAATCGGGCAGGTCGAAGACCTCGGCCATGCCGCCCTTTGCGAGCGGCTTGAGTTGGCCGAGCTCGTGCTCATCGACCCTCAGAGCCAAACGTCTTCGTCCTCATCCGGCTCGGGAAGCATGAAGGCACCACTCTCGGAGCCCTCGGAGAACGAGGTGACCGAGCCGACGATGCTGCCGATCAGGATCTCGGCCATCGCCTTGATTCCGTTGGCTGCGTCGTTCGGGTTCTGCTGGATGAAGGAGCGCATCTTGCCCGGTGGGTAGACCAACTGGTCGAGGATGGTCTTCTTGGCCTCCCCGCGGGCCCGGCTCAGTTACGAGGGGGC
>CALMKG010000198.1 GCA_937867175.1 uncultured Propionibacterium sp.
ATCTCGGAGTGGTCCTCAAGACGCACCGCCTTGCGGTTGTAGTTGATCCAGCAGCCGGGTTGAGGTGCTGAGCGGCCACCCTCGAAGGTTCCCCGGTCACGGATGCGATCGAGCAGCGCATCGGCCGCCGTCCCGGCGCCCAACGCTCCGAGCAGCCTCTGCTGGTCTCGGCTCAGCATGCCCCGGACTCGATCCAGCGTCGCGTTATCGGCCGGGGGCGGCAGCGACCGTGACCCGCGGGCCGTCCTCGTCGTGACGTCGCGCGGTGTCGTGGCGGGTCTGGTCGAGGGCTGCCAGTTGGAGCGTGGTGCTGCGATCGCTCTGGGCGACTTCTTCTGCCTGCGGGACTGTGATCGGCTCGGCGTAGTGCTCCTCGAGTTGCGCGACGATGCGGGTGCAGACCGCGTTGAGCCGCGGGTCGTTGGCGACCTTCTTCTGGGCGTACATGACGGTGGTGTGGTCCCTCCCTCCGAATGCCGCAGCGATCGCGGGGAGTGTCAGTCCTCCGCGGCGGGCCGCGGTCATCGCCACCGCTCGCGCGTCGGTCACTGCTCGGTGACGGTCGGCGCTGAGGACGGCGTCGCGGGTGGTGCCGAAGGCCTGTGCCGCCGTCGCGATCGCGATCGCGCAGACTCCGTCGGGTCCGACGTCGGCCACCTCACCGGTCGCGTTCTCGGTCGCGTTGACCTGGGTGGCCAGGGCGACCGCGAGCGTCCGCAACTGTTCGTCGCTCATCGCGTTGAGGGTGCGCTGGATCGCGGACTGGTTCGCGTCGGCGACCAGGGCGGCGAACGCGGCGGCCTGCTTCGGGCTGAGCCCATCGTCTGGCCCGGGAATCTCGTCCTCGGGCGTCTGCTGGTTGTCGACGAGTCGCAGTCGTCGGCTGGCGTTGTCTGGCGTGGCCATGAGCGCTACCACCTCTCGTGGATGTCGTCGTCGTTCTTCGGCGAGGTGTCCGGGTTGGTCGGTGTGAGGGTGGCGAGTTCGCCGGCGCGCTCGACGTCGTCGCGGTATCGCTGTGCGCGGCCGCGGCGCTTCGGGGTGGCGGCGTGGCTCTCGTCGCGTTCGCGCCGGGGCCGGGGCTGATGCTTGCCCGGTTGGCAGCCGTCTCCGAGCCGATCGCGCAGCCGCTCGAGGAAGCCGGGCAGCGCATAGCGGTGCCAGTCCTCCAACACCGCAGGCGTCACCGCGAAGCTGGTGTAGTAGCGGTTGCACGCTAGGACCGCGAGGTCGTGCACGAGGTGCGGGTGGGCGGGCCAGCACTCGGGGATGCCGGGGCGGGCCACGTTCCACAGGTGCTGCTCGTTGAGCCACATCGCGACCAGGTCCAGCCACGCCCACAGTTCCGAACGCATCAGACCGGTGCAGCTGCCCGGGTCCCACGGGCGTGGCATCTGCGCGAGTTCGCGCAGCGCCTCTTCGTCGGCAGGTGGCTCGATCGAGGCCATCTGCAGCTGTTCCATCGCGGTCCGGATCGTTGGGCCGGGCTCGGGGAAGGGCCGGACCATGAGCCCGACCAGCGGCATCATCCCGTTGCCGTTCGGGGCCGCGTTCCCCGCGGCGGCGCGGGTGGCGATTTGGGAGGGGTGCATCGTCGTCATCGGATCTCCTCGGGGGCTACTTGGGCATCCCGAGCCGCTGACGCGTCTGTGCCACGGGCTCGGTCGGGGCGATCGGCTCACCGGGGTCGCGGTCGGCGACGGTCCGCGCGGTGGATTCCCCGGTGGACACCGGGGTGGTGGGGGCGAGGCCGCGTGCATTCAGACGCGCACGCTTCTGCGCGGCCAGGAGCTCCTTGCCCCGCTTGCCGTCAATGCAGCGGCGCAGGTTCGCGATGATCGGGTCGTACATCTCTGAGAGGACCAGGGCCTTGCGGGGCTCGATGCGCCGCAGCTCGGCCGGCTCGAGGATAGGCACTCGCCTCGGGTCCCATGAGCGGTCCATCGCCCCGAACCACTCGTGGCCGCGCTTGGAGTGGCGCAGTTCGGTGTGGGTCGTCGACCCGATCAGGTCGGAGAGCTCCTGGTAGAAGCGGATGTCCTTGCCACCGCCGAAGACCACCAGGTTGTTGGACAGGCCGTAGATCGTGCGGGCCTCGTCCTCGCCGTAGCAGACCACGAACTGGCGCCAGGTCTGCGCCGCGAGGATGAACGACAACCCGAGCGCCCGCTCGTTGGCCATTCGGGTCGAGAGGGTCGGGACCGGTGCGGTGGAGGGCAGCTCGTCCAAGCAGGCCAGGAACGAGGGGCACAGGCGGCCGTGCGGGGAGGTCTCCCCCAGCCGCTTGGCCGTGTCGAGGATCTGCTCGGTGACCGCGGTCATCAGCGGTGACGCACTGGCGTAGGGGTCCTCGCGGCCCAACAGGTAGATGGTTCCGCCGGCGCGGATCAGCGCCTCGAGGTCGGTCGCCGGCCGGGTCGCGGAGGGCACACACCGCTCCCGGATCGAACGCTGGAAGAACAGGCTCATCGCCTGCTGAACGGTCGTGATGGTGTTCCCCGCGGTGCGCTCGTCGCCGTACAGAGCGCCGCGCAGCAGACCGTCCCACAGTGGCTCAGCGGCCGGGTGGGTGCGCAGGATCTCCTCGGCTTGGGGGTACTCGCGTGGGCTGGAGACCCACATCAGGACCTCGTCGAGGTTGATCTCGGCGATCGCCGCCGCGTGGAAGTAGGCCTGCAGGACTTTCGCGCACTCGCCGGCGTAGAACCGGGCCGCCTGGTCGGAGGACTGGGCGGTTGCACCCTTGATCGTCCCCGCGGCGAACGCCTTGGCCTGACGCTCAGCGAACATCGCGTTCTGACAGCCCGCGATCGGGTCGACCACGAGCTCGGGCACACCCGGGGCCAGCCCGAACGGGTCGAGCACCGCCACCGGGCCGACCTTCTGCCGGGCCTCGAGGGTGAGGAACAGGTCCTCCGGCTTGGTCAGCGTCACCAAGGCCCCGCCCGGCGCATCCAGCAGCGCCGGCACGAGCAGGTCGAGGGTCTTGCCCGAGCCCTGGGGGCCGATCACACAGGTCGTGCGGTCGTAAGGCACCCACAGCTCGGGGCCTCGGCGCCCGGCCTGGCCGAGTCGCCAGCCGACCTCGTACGGGTCCACGTGCTTCAAGGCGCTGGTCATCGCCGGAATCCCCTTCGGTTGGAGCGGGAGTACAGGTCCGGGCGGATCTGGTTGGCGCGGGCACGCAGCGGCGCCAGCCCGAGCGCCTCTGCCGCCTGGGTCCCGGTTGCCAGCCCGTGGCGGGATCCAGTTCCGGTCATGTCTCGCATCCACAGCGCGACGACGACGGTGGCGCCGAGCGTCAGCACCTCCCCGACCACGGTGAGCACCCACATCACGGCATCGGCCGGAAGCCCGTCGGCGACACCGCGGGCAAGCCCGGCACCGAACCGTCCCTGCAGGAGATCTCCGTAGGCGTCGAGGAGGTGCTCGTTCGGCCACGCGAACTGGCCCGCGGTCACCCAGCCCACGAGCCCCTGGACGACCAAGGGGGTGATGAGGAAGACGAAGACGCCGGCGAGTACGAACGCGATCGCGAACTCGCCGGCCGAGGGTGTCGTGTTGGAGAACCGGTCGCGCCGGGCTCGCTCCATGCTCATCGCGCCGTCGCCAGCCCCGCCCCGCCGCCGGCAGCAGCCTGCCACCGGTGGCACGGGAAGTCCCGCGGACCCCGGGGGTCCGCGATCACCGGGACGGTTCCGGGTGGCCAGTCCAGTCGGCCCTGGCCCTCCAGCGCCGCGAGCTCGATGGTGTCGGCCGACTGGGGGTGGATCAGGCCCAGGCAGGTCACGTCGAGGTCGAGCATGGGGCGGCCCAGGAGTTGGATGCCGAAGTCGATCCCGCTCGCGGACGTCAGGATCACCGGGGCTGTCCCCCAGGGCAGCATCTCCAGTTGGCTGTCGGCGGTGCAGTGGATGTCGTCGACGACCACCAGGCACTTCCCCGGCGGGCAGTCGCGGCCGATGGGGCGCTGGAGCTTGTCCGGTTCGAGAGCGTCACGGCTCAGGTCGGCCCACTCGCCCGGGTTGTGGGCGAACACGTGCACGTGGCGTGAGGTGTTGGCCAACCACCATCGAGTGAGGTACCGAGCGACGGTCGTCTTGCCGCGCCCGTAGTCGCCTACCAGCAGAAGCGAATCGCCGCTGGAGGTGTCGAACCCGGCGGCCAGCCCGTCGGGTGTGGTGCCGATGCGTACGTCCATGGTTTGAAAGGCAACTCGGGCGGTTGTGGATCGGACACGTCGACGGCACCGAACTTCGGGGCGCTGCGGCTGCGGCCTCAACTCGGCCATGGTTCAGGCTGCTGCAGCGGGCATTCCGCCGAGGTCGAATGCCTGCTTGGGCAGCGCCCACGTCACCGATCCACTGGGCGTGTGGACGTCGGCGAACCCCACGCAGCCGAACATGCCGTTCGCGGCGCAGCCGTAGTCGTTGCCGAAGATCTTGCCGCCGCCGACGTAGATCGCAACGTGGCCGACGCCGTTGCCGGAGTTGTAGGACACCACGGCGCCCACGGGCGGGAGTGGGTCGAGTCCGCTGCCGTGCGCTTGGGCCAGGCCGGCGTTGATGATGCCTTGGGCGACGTCTTGCCCGTTGCCGTAGCCGCGCCCGACCCCGGGGCCGCCGTACATGGCGTCGACAACCTTGGGGCACTGGTTGTCGTAGGTGCAGGGTGCGCCACTGGTCCACGACAACGCGCACAGGCCGTTCGGGGTGTTCATCATGGCGTCGAGGCGCGCCGAGAGCGCGGCCGAGAGATCGCCGGCGATCTGGATGGGCGAGGCGGCGCAACTGGGGTCGGAGCTGTTCGCGGTGCCGCCCTCGGTGGCCGCGACAGCTTGCCGGGCCGTGTCGAGGTACTGGCGGTAGTCGGCGTGCTCGAACGGGATCCAGTCGGCGAACTTCGCCTCCCCGGATCCGGGCCGCGCCGAGTAGAGCGCGAAGGCGTACCGGGCGTTGAGCAGCGGATCGAAGATGTCGGCTTGGCTGTTCCAGCCGGGCACTATGCCCTTGTGCTCCGCAGCGATCTGCCACAGCCCGAAGTGGCTGCCGTTGCTGGCCTGCGGGTTCCACGTCGACTCCACGCGGGCGATGGCTACCGCGGTCACGAGGTCCTCGCCTCGGAACCCGGCCTGGTAGGCCGCCGAGGCCGCGACCTTCGCCGCGGTGAGCGTGCCCGGGCCCGAGACGTTCTGCAGCAGCACGGTGCCGAGAGTCCCGAACGTACTCGGGCACGGCGGGCAGCCGGCCGGAACCGCACCGCTCGGCGGGGTGCCGTTCGGTGAGATCGCGCCCGGCCCGGCACCGTTCATGGCCAGGCGGGTGAGCAGCGCCGGATGGTCGCTCGCGACAGCGGCCTTGCTCAGCTCCCAGGTCCGCGCAACCGCTGCGGGGGCCTTGTAGAACTGGTAGATGACCCCGGCGTCCTTGGTGTAGTCGAACCCGGCCGCCCGCATGCGCGGCGCCGCGGCGTTGGGGCCGTCGCCTGGGTGGGAGTTCATGTCACCGCCCACCAGGACCGGGCCGTACGGCGCCAGAACGTTGGTCAGGTCGATCAGGTAGTCCATCCCGAGGCCGTACTGCTGGGCGCGGCTCATCGGCGGGTTCCCCCACTGGCGGGGGAATCTATAGACGTTGGTCATGTGGTGGAGCGCGACGACCGAGACCACCGCACCGTCGCTGCTGCGCTGGAAGACCCCCCAGATCGCGTAGCGGTCCCAGTTCACGTTCTTGCCCTTGAAGACCGCCTGGTCGTCCTCGACGAGCTTCACCCGGCCGCCGTCGAGCATGGTCCAGGTGTCGCTGCGCCACATGATGGCGTTGTTGATCGACTGGCCCGTGTTCCCGCCGCCGGTCTTCACCGGGTCCTTGTAGGCGCCGTACCCGGGCAGGATCTGCTCGAGCTGTCTTGGGGAGTACTTCCAGATCTCGTTGAGGGTGATGAAGTCCGGGCGGGCGGCGTTGTTGATCGCATGGAGGCCTTGCTCCGCGCGCCACTTGAAGTTCGCGTTGGCGATGGTGATGTTCCCGCTGACCCCGGACCCCGGTGTGGCCCGGATGCCGGTCGGCATCTGCCCGAGGACCGACCCGCTGCCCGTACGGCCAGCGCCGGCCCTGCCGCTGGGTCCCTCGGTGCCGGTGGATCCGGTGGGGAGGGTGGCGGTGGTGTAGACGAACGGATGGTCGGTGTAGGCGTGCGCGTTGTCGTTGGTGGAGCGGTCGACAACGGTGCCCGAGAAGGTGACGTCGGGGCTACCCATGATCCAGTCGATCTGGTTGTCGCTGGGGTTGGCGGCCGACCAGCCCGACGCCAAGGACAGGAACAGCCGCTTGAACCGGGACCTGTCGTTCATGTCGCCGACGAGGAACAGCGGCGTGCTCGGCTCCGCGGCCTGCACCCGCTGCAGGGCCTGCGCCTCGGCTCGCACGGCGGCATCGCGCATCGCGTCCGTGCCGCCGACCGCGTTGGCGGGGTTGTGGGCGTTGAGCACCCAAACCGATCCCTGGCCGCTGGTCGAGGTGAACCGCACCAGTGGGATCTGGATGATCGGCCCGCCGTACTTGATCGAGACGTAGCGAACCTCGTCGACCCTCCAGGCCCCGGGCTGATAGGCGATCGCGTCCGCGGTTGCGCGGTGCCCCTGGCGCTTGCCCGCAACGATCCGCCAGGCCCCATCGGTGGCATCGAGGAACGCCTGCGCCTGCGGCGGCTCGAACTCCTGGAACCCGATGATCGAGGCACCAGAGGCGCCGATCTTGCTGACCATGTTCGGCACACGCTCGCCGTACGGGCGCTCACCGGGGTGGGGATTCTTGGTGTAGTGCGAGGCGCCGCGCCAGTTGAGCGTGCCGATACCGAACGACCCCGACCCTGCGCCGGTGGTCGTGGCGCAGGCGGCCCGCACGGCTTCGATGCTCGAGTTGCCCATGCCCAGCATGAGCAGCATCAGCGGCGCCATCAGCACCAGCGGCAGTCCGAGGAGAAGGCTCTTCTTCACGACGAGGGCCTCCTCACAGGGGTGTCGAGGGGGTGCAAGGTCGCCGCGAAACCGTCAGAAATCCGGGGAACATTCAGGCCTCTGTCTCTAGGCACTCAGGTTCGGTCCGCGGCATTTGCGGCCTCGAATCGCGTTT
>CALMKG010000199.1 GCA_937867175.1 uncultured Propionibacterium sp.
GTCATGGGAGACCAGCGCGTCCGGGTCGCCTAGCCCAATATCCGGATTTGCCGCTTCCGGTGCGTTCGCAACTTCGCAGAGTCGGCCTTCCGTGCCGGGCTGGTAGCAGCCGTCGGTTTTGGGGCGCACGATTTTGTATGGCCAGTAACCAGCCTGTCTTGTTCCCTGTCCTCATCGATGCCGCGACCGATCCGCTGGTGCGGGCGGTCGCTGTCTGCCTGGCTCGTTATTGGGGCCAGACCTGTGTCCACACCGAATCGGATCTGAGGGACTTCCTGGTCTGGTGCCGCGAGCGCGGCCTCGAACCGCTGAACGCGAGCCGAGCGCAGGTCGAGTTGTACGTGCGTTGGATGCAGGAAGTCCGCAACTTCCACGCCCTGGTGACCATGCTTGGATTGCTGGGCCTGCGAATCTTCGAAGCCTGCGGCGCCACGATGTTGGATGCCGGTGCCGACCTGCGTGATGCCCAGATCGCCGCCCGGCACGCTGACCCACGCACCACGATGCGTTACGACCGGGCCCGCAAGAACCTGGACCGGCACCCCAATTAGATTCTGGCTGCATATATGGCACCGGGCACCTGAGCCGATCAGGCAACCTTCTTCCCATAACGCTGACGGGCGGCCTCACCGCTGGTACCCACGAAGGAACCGATCGCCGACCACGGCATCCCGGCCTCACGCGCCGCACGCACCGCCTCCAGCAGGTGACGCTCAGCTTCGGAACGCTCAGCGACCGCAGCGCGCAACAAGGTGACAGCACCGGGGTCGAGTTCGTCGGCAGGGTTCGGCTCATAGGACTCGAAGCGCTCCGCCAGCTCATCGGCGTGCTGCAGGATCTCCTCAACTGTGCGCGGCATGATCATCACCTCAGGAACTTCTCGCGGGCCCTCATTGCATGGACGATGACGACGAGGCGATGATGGGTTCCTCCACCATCCCAAGTTAACTTGCTGGCAGAGGGGTGTCAATCCCTACAAGCGGAACGACCGCACATGCCGCATCCGGTGCGATCAATCGTGGCCAGGGTTGTGTGTCCGCTGATGCCGTTGTGGGGACCACCGCGAGTGCCTGGTTCGAGAGATCAGGTTGCGAAGGTTGGTCGCTCACGTGTTTGCAGTTCGGGTGGTCGACCCCAACCTTGTAGCGTGTATCGTTGGGCGATACGCTTGATTTGTGATCGTCAGCTTCCGGCACAAGGGTCTGGAGCGGCTCTATCGCGACGGTTCGAAGAAGGGCGTGCAAGCTGCCCATATTCCCAAATTGCTGCGCATCTTGTCACTATTGGACGTGGCGCAGAGCCCGGAAGACCTCGCGATCCCGTCGTTCCAGACGCACCCCCTCAAAGGGGACTTGGCTGGTCACTGGTCGATCTGGGTGAACGGCAACTGGCGAGTCGCATTCCGCTTCCTCGAAAGTGACGTGGAACTTGTCGACTATCAGGACCATCACTGACTAGGAGGTGAACAGCAATGACGATGAAGACCCCGGTGCACCCCGGTGAGATCCTGCGTGAGGACGTTCTTGCAGATCTTGGGCTGAGCGTGGGTGAGGCGGCCTCCCGGCTCGGGATCTCTCGCGTGACGTTGAGCCGGGTCCTGAACGGCCACGCCCGAATCAGCCCTAACCTCGCCGTGCGGCTGGAGGAGGCCGGCGTGAGTACCGCCCGAGCCTGGCTGGCGCTGCAGTCGGCTCACGACCTTGCGGCCGAACGCGCTGCGGGCATCCCCACCGTCCGCAGGCTTGATCCTGTCGCCTGACATCCCTTCTTGCCGAAGGTCGGCGACTTGCCCGAGCCGGTGCCGGTCGTCAGGCGTTCAAGGAGGTGCGGGATCAGAGAGGCCCTGCCCCGAGCAAACCTGTCCCGACTCTCGGAATCTTGGGGCGGCTAACCCCCACGGATTGAAAGTGCGTCAGCTGTTGACGTCCTGGAGGCCAGAGACCATACCGGCCCGGTCGAATGCTTCGGCGGCCAACCTGCGGCCGAGCTCGATCTGGTCGGCGGCCAGATGGAAGTCCATCGTGCCCACCGAATCGTGCGGTACGACCACGAGTGCGTCGGTGGGGAAGGATGCCAACTGGTAGCGCTGCACGATCGCCATCAGCACCTCCAGTGACTGGGTTGCCACGTCGGTCGTACGCAGTCCGGTTGGTAGCTCTTCGAACAGTTCGGCCACTGAGTGGTCCCCGCTCTCGCCGCGCTGCCGTAGGGGCCGGGCGGCCATTCGGGCGGCGATGGAGCGCATCGGCTCGGCCTCCATCAGCTTGCCCATGCTCGTCCGCAACCGGTCCGACCAGACAGCGGCGTCCTCCTCGTCAGATGAGGTGTGGACAGGAAGGCCCTCGCCGCGCTGGGCAACTGCTGCGTGTCCGTCCAAGGTGACTGCCACGGTCAGGTCCGCGACGGAGGAGGCGAGCACGCTCACCGGCACTTGGTTGGAGACGCCGCCGTCGACGAGCAGGCGCCCGTTGAGTGCGATCGGGGGGAACACCCCCGGGATTGCAATCGAGGCGCGGAGCGCCGGGTCGATCGGGCCGGAGTTGAACCACACCTCGCGGCGGGCCCACAGGTCTGTCGCGACGGCGGTGAAGGGGATCGGCAGGTCCTCGATCCGCTGCACGCCGATGATTTCGTTGACCCGCGACAGGACACGCTCGATCTTGATTGGGCTCGGCCCCGAGACGTTGGGACCCAGCAGCCTGAGTACGTCGCTGCGTCGGCGCAGCTCCAACACCCACTCGGTGAACTCGGGCAAATGGCCGGAGGCGAACAGGGCGCCGACGACCGCACCCATCGAGGTACCAGCGACTCGGACGACCTGATAGTCGCGGGCTGCCAACTCTTCCAACACGCCGATGTGCGCGTAGCCGCGAGCCCCGCCGCCACCAAGGGCGATTGCCACCTTGCTGTGGTCAGTACTCATGCACCTCAT
>CALMKG010000200.1 GCA_937867175.1 uncultured Propionibacterium sp.
GGCCACGCGACCCGACGACGACCAAGCCAGCCTGCTTCGAGGCCTCGACCAACGCTTCCTGGGGACGTGACCCCACGATCTGGATTTCGATCGGCACGTGGGGGTGTGCTTCCTTCACCTCTGCCAAGACTTCTTCGACCTTGCCGGCCAGTTGCTCCTTGAGCTGTGTTGCGACTGCCGACTGCGGATCGGAGACCCACGGCGCCTCACGGGGGCCGTAGTCGTAGGCGTGGACCGCGACCACGGGCACGCCCCGGACCTCGGCGGCTTCAAAAGCGAGCCGAAGTGCGGCCCTGGCTTCGGGCGAGTCATCGACACCTACCACCACCGGGCCTCCGGGATGATCGACGGCATCATCGCTGACCACCGCGATCGGACCGTGACCATGCGCTGCGACAGCGTCCGAGACACCACCAAGCAGGCGCACGGACATCGGCGCGCCGCCCTGCCCCCGGGCTCCGATGACCACCAACTCGGCATCCCGGGACCATTCCGAAAGCACGTAGGCGGGATTACCCTCAACGGAGACCCCTATGACGTTCAGCCCCGGGTGTTTCGACTTCACCGCCTCAACGACGGCGTTGACCTTCTGCTTGGCCTGGTCACGCGCCTCACGCTCAAGTTGGGCGGCTTGCGGGATCATGGTTATGGCAACGGTTGGCTGCTCTGGAATGATGTAGATCACCAGCAGCGGCAGCTTTCGCGCGACTGCGCGGTCGGCCGCCCATTCCACCGCCTTGTTGGCACGCTGTGACCCGTCGGTCCCGACGACGATCCGGCCGATGGCTTCAGTTTGGACGATCATTGTCCGTCTACCCCCTGGTGACGATCACTGGACTGAGCGACTCACGCAACACATGCTTGCTTGTCGAACCCAACAGTAGTCCCCGGAACCCGCCTCGTCCGCGAGAACCCACCACCACCAGCCCGGCACCGTCCGAGGCGTCCACCAGCGCATCTTGTGGCCGGCCGCGCAGGACGCGCACCTGGTAGGCGACGTTCGGGTATTCCTTCACCGCGTCAGCGAGTACACCCTCGATCATCACGGTGATGACCGACTGGTCGGGTTCGGGCATCGTCGGAGCCCAAGTCTCGGCGACCACCAAATCACCGACACCGCCCGGGGTATATGCATGAATGGCGGTCACCGCTACCCCGCGTGCATCAGCGGCCTGGAAGGCGAGCCTCGCCGCGCCACGAGCTTGCGGCGAGTCATCGACGCCGACCACCACCGGCCCCTGAGGGTTCTCTTGCGCCTCGTCACCGATCACCGCGATGGGGCCATGTGCGTGGTTGACCACGTCATCCGAGACCCCACCAAGCCATTTGACGGCCCTTGGAGCTGTCTCGCCGCGCGCGCCCACCACGACCAGCACGGCGTCCTTGGATGCCTCTGCCAAGACGTAGGAGGGCCTGCCCTCGACGACCACCGCCTCAACGTCAAGGCCGGGATTGCCGTCACGCACGCGTTGGGCGATCTCATCGAGACGCTTGCGGGCTTGGACGAGGAATTCCAACTGATACTCGGCGATGATGGCAGTCGCCATCTCACCATAGGCAGCAGCGGGCAGCGTCCCGACCGCCCAGTTCTCCGGCACGATGTACAAGACCAGCAGCGGCAGCGCGAGCTTGCCCGCCCGGTCGGCTGCCCAACGGACCGCCTTG
>CALMKG010000201.1 GCA_937867175.1 uncultured Propionibacterium sp.
AGCCCGGGCACGCACGCCCCGCTGATGGCTACCGGTGGCACCGGCAACGACACCTACACCGTCTACTCCAACCAGGCCGCGCTGCGGCTTGAGGGCGACGACGACGCCGACCTGTTCGTGGTGCGCGCCTTCGCGCTCGCCCAGACCTGTGACGACGCCAACGGCGACGGCACCTGCGACACTGCGGGCACCAGGACCGACACCTGGACAGACGACCTGATCCAGCTGGATGCGAATGGCCAGCCCAGGCCGATCATCGGAGTGTCCACCGGCCAGCCGCTGGACATCCGTACCGGCGGCGGGGCCGACGAGGTCCAGTACAACGTCAACGCCCCCGTTTCCGTCGACGGTGGTACCGGAGTCGACAAGGTGGTGATCCTCGGCACCGAGTTCGCCGACGACATCGTGATCACCGCAGACTCGGTCAGCGGCGCCGGCATCAACCTGAGGTTCACCGCGGTGGAACTCGTCGAGGTTGACGGGCTTGAGGGCGACGATGAGTTCTTCGTGCAGTCCACCGCACACGGTGTCGCCTACCGAATCATCGGCGGCCTGGGCAGCGACACCATCAACGTGGCAAGCGACGTCGTCGAGGACATCGTCGTCCGCGAACTCGAAGGTGTCGCCGGCACGGTGAACCACCTGATCACGTCGACCAGCGACGCCGGTTACAACGGGCTGACTGCGGGCGGTCTGGCAACCAGCGTGGTCCGCGGCAGCGGTCTGGTGGTCATCGAACAGACCAATGGCACCCGGGTGACCGAGGGTGGCGCCATCGATTCCTACACTGTTCGGCTGGCCCGCCAGCCAGCCGCCAACGTCTATGTCACGGCCTCGGCAGCCGCGTCCCCGCAGGAGGAGGCCACTGACGCCACCAGCGTCAACCTGGCAAACATCGCGCAGCAGCTGCCCACCGGGCTGGGCGACTCGATCTGGCTGTGCACCACCGCCTCTGGTGCCGGTTGCGCCGCGCCCCGCGACTTCCAGCGATTCGTTTACCTCAACGGCGTCCTGACTGCGGTCGCCAGCCAGGCGCTGGTCCTCACGTTCACTCCCGACAATTACGCCACCGCCCAGTTGGTGTACGTGTATGCACCAGACGACGCCCGTTCCGAGGGCGACCGGGTGGTCGTCGTGCAACACAGCGTGGAGTCTGCAGACCCCACGTACCACGGCCTGGCGGTGGCCAACGTTGAAGTCGCGGTTCGCGACAACGACACCCCGGGGCTGAGGGTGACTGAAGTCATCCCGGGTACCGCCGTCGAGGACGCCCGTTCCGTGGTGGTCGAAGGCAGCAACGATCCGCTGGCCGGCGGCGCCTACACCGGGCAGGACGACGAGATCCTCGTCCAGTTGGCCAGCGACCCTGGTGCCGGGGTCACCGTGGTGGTCCAGCTGCCCCTCGACGCCGCCAGCGTCCAGGCGATCACCCTGTCGTCCGCCGACACCCGGTGGGACGCCACTGCCCGAACCCTGACCTTCACCGGCGGGCCGGCGGGCAACTGGGACGCCGCAGCGCGGCTGGCGATCCGGGCCGCCGATGACTACCGCGCCGAGGACCCGCAAACCGCAGTCATCGGTTTCGAGTGCGCGTCCACCGGCACCTGTGGCGACGCCACCAGCTACCGGCTGGACAACCTGCGCTCGGGTGTCGCCACGGTGGACGTTGCGTCCATCGACAACGAAACCCCAGGCATGGTGATCACCGAGTCCGGCACCGGCACGTTGCTGGTCGATGATGACCCGAAGACCACGGCCGACGAGACCCTGCTGCCGGCCAGCCAGGACAGCTACACCATCCGCCTGACCAGGCGTCCGGACGGCACGGTCCGGGTGGTCGTGCTCACCGACGGCGTGACCGATGTGGTTTCAGTGGGCGGTGTGCCGGTGGTGCTGCAGGAGATCGGTGACAGCCAGTGGACGGGCAACGGCACTTCTGCTGCCGAACCGGAGCCCGCTGATCCTTCCGGCCTGGGTGGGCGCCGCGTCACCCGCAGCGACGGCTCCTCGTGGCTGGGCGACGGCTTCCTCGAAGGCCAGCGCGTCCGGGTCTACAACGCGGCCGACAGCAGCCAGTTCGTCGACCTCAAGATCGCGGTCATTCGTGGCAGCAACGCGACCCAGGACGACACCCTGCAGTTCACCGCCGAGGGCGCCACGCCGGGCTGGTGGCTCACCGCCTCGTCCCTGTCGGTGGTTCGCCTCGGCGCGGTCGCGACGTTCAACCAGACCAACTGGTACCAGGAGCAGACAGTGGTGCTCAAGGCCGACCCAGGCTACGCATTGCCGCTGGTCCGGCAGGGTTCGAAGACCTATCCGGCGACCACCCACCGGCTCTCGGCGATCCAGGGCCCGGTGAGCGTTGAAGGCGGCGGCACTGGCGCCGACCGGTCGCTCCGCAGCGCGGTCAAGCTGCCCGGCGAGAAGGACGGCCCGAGCTTCTCGATCGCCGCGCAAGCGTCCGAAGGCCGCCAGATCGACGTGCTGAACATCTTCAACGATTCCAGCCAGCAGAACAGCAGCGGCGTCTTGACGTCCACCAACCTCTCCGGGTTCGGCATGGGTGGCGATCTCGTCTTCGCAAGCTCCAACCCGTTCGGTGATCCGATGGCGTACCCCGGTGGCATCAGCTTCGGCTCATCGGCAGGAACCTCCACGATCGAGGTCCTGAACATCCTGCTCGGCGAAGGCAATGACACCCTCGACGTGCAGGGCACCCTCAACCCGGCTCCCGCCGTCAGCTCCGGCGGCACCTTCAGCTACTCCGGCACCACCATCACCCGCGAAGGCCCGGTCAGCTGGGGTGACTTTGGCTTCCTGCCCGGTCAGCTGCTGTCGATCTCGGGCGTCGCCGGCAGTTGGGTGATCACCGGCATCTCCAATGACGGTCTGACCATCACCGTTGACGCCGCGCTGCCCGACTCGATCACCGGCGTGCACACCGTGGCGTCCCGTGAGCCGACGGTGCAGGGCAGCGGTGCAGCCACCGGCACTGGCACCGGGGGAGTCGTCACCCGCGGCTCAGGCAGTTGGGTGACCGACGGCTTCGTGGCCGGCCAGCGGGTCATCCTCGATGGCCAGACCGGGCAGTGGCGAGTGGTGGCCGTCGACGCCCTGACCCTGACCCTTGCCGGCCCGACTCTGACCCAAGGTCTGCGGACCGTCACCCTGCCCGGCGAACACGGCGGTCTGACCGTGGTCCACGGTGGTGGCAACGCTCCGCTGGTTGTCACCGGCACCATGACCGGTGGGCAGGGCAGCCTGACCCGCGCGGACGGCCTGGCCTGGAACGCGGACGGCTTCGTCATCGGTCAGCAGGTGCAACTGGACGGCGAGACCAGCACCCGCACTGTCCTCGGCTTCGCTGACGCAGTCTGCCCGGCTCCGGCCCCTGGCCAGACCGGCGACCCGAGGTGCGGTCACGGTGCGGTCATCCTGTTGTCCGGTGATGCCGTGGCCTCCGGCACCCGCACGATCCACGTGGCAGCCCCGCTGAAGATCGCGGCCACCTCGTCGATGGAACTGGCCCGGACCCCCGATGACCCGACCCTGATCGACCCGCCGACCACCAGCACCCTCACCCGGCACGATGGTGGTTCCTTCGTGGCGAACGGCTTCCTGGTGGGTATGCAGGTCGCGGTTTCCGGGGTGGCCGGCCTGCGCACCATCACCGCGGTCACCGGCACGTCGCTGACGCTGACCGGCGGCCAACTGCATGGTCTCGATCTGGGTGCCCCGGTGACGGTCTTCGGCTACGACGCGGCCCGCAGCGGCGGGGTGCTGATCGGTGGCGATCACATCACGGTCTGCAACCCGGACGCGGTGGATGCTGCCGGCACCCCGGTGCCCTGTGGGCCGGTGTTGGGTGGGCCGAACTCGCCGCTGGTGATCTACGGTGACACCTCGCAAGACGGCGTTTGGTACTCGGGAGACCCCCAGGACGTCGATGGTGTCGACTTCGGGACCAAACCGTTCGACCCCTTCTACGGCATTCCCGACGAGGACGAGGACTTCATCTTCCCGGTCGCCAACGGGTTCCACCACGCCGGGAACGACGTCATCGACGCCTCCGGGATGTTCGCCGGCGTCGCGGTCGGCGACCTGCCGACTGTCGGGTTGACGATCTACGGCGGTGCCGGCAATGACACGATCATTGGCAGCCTGGCCGGCGACTTCCTGGCCGGTGGGTCGGGCGACGACACCATCCTCGGCCAGGGCGGACTGGACCAGATCTACGGTGACAACGGCGTGAACGTGGACGTGCTGACCCGCGCGCTCACCCTGCCGTCGGTCAACGCCAGCACCTACCCGCTGGCGGATGATCTGGCGCCGGGTCGGGATGCGCTGTACGGTGACGGTCGGCCCGGTGCCGACGAGCTGCCCGGAATGGATGTCGTCTTCGGTGATTTCGGGCAGGTCGACCAGGACGTGGCCGATCCGAACCTGCCGGACGCCCGACTGCAGAAGATCCAGACCACCGGCGCCATCCTGGCGATGCGAACCGATCGCACCGATGGCGCGGATGACCTCATCATCGGCAGCGGCGCCAACGACTACTTGTTCGGCGGTGCCGGCGACGACGTCATCGGCGCCGGCGAGGGCAACAACGTGGTGCTGGGCGACAACGGCCTGGTGTCGCTGCTGGTGGGGTTGCGCGTCGAGTCCTCTGACCCGGCCTTCTTCGGTAACGACCGAATCGTCACCGGCGCCTGGGAAGACATCGTTTTCGGTGGCACCGGCGACGACGTCATCCACGCCGGCGACGGCGCCAACCTGGTGCTGGGCGACAACGGCCGGTTCATCCAGTACGCCGGGTTGACGCCGGAGTGGTCGATTCTGCCGGTGACGATTTCGCGGTTGGAGACCACCCACCCGGCGGTCGGCGGTGTTGACCGGATGACGACCGGGACGGGTGCCGATCTGGTTGCGGGCGGCACGGCTGGTGACTTCGTGGAGTCCGGCGCGGGTGACGATGTGGTGCTCGGTGACAACGGCAGCTTCGACCTGATCGAGATCGACGCTGTGCTGCGCGGGCTCAATGTGACGTCCACCGACAACACGATCGGCGGCAACGACGTGATCCATGCCGCCGAGGGCAACGACTTCGTGATCGGTGGCACGGGCAACGACGACATCGACGGCGGCGCCGGCATCGACTACCTGTTCGGTGACAACGCGGCATTCAACCTGGTGGTGGCGCACGGGTATGTGCCCGCGCCGCCGGTCGATCAGCTGGCTTCGCCGTCGGTCGGGCCCGGCGGATCGGTGCCGCAGCTGCCGACGTTGCCTGCCCAGCCGGCGGGCGGGGAACTGCGCTACCTGCAGATCACCCTGCTCGACCACGACGTGGCGGCTGCCGCGGCCGGCCCGCTGGCCTGGGGCGATGACTACATCGCCGGCGGCTCCGATGACGACATGATCTGGGGCCAGCTGGGTGACGACGTCATCCAGGGTGACGGCGACATCGATTTCCGGGTCAACGGCGCGAAGGTCGGCGCTGGGCGTGACGCCGCCGGCTACCTGGTGGTGCGTCCCAGCTACGAGGCGCCCACCGACGGTGACGATTACATCGAGGGTGGCGGCGGCAACGACGTGGTGTTCGGCGGGCTGGGCGCCGACGACATCATCGGTGGCAGCTCGGCGCAGTTCTCGCTGGCGACGATGGCGCAGCGTCCGGACGGCAACGACCTGCTCTTCGGTGGCGCCGGCACCCGGATCGGACGCAACGACGACTCCCTCGGTCACCTGCGTGACTCCGACGTGCTGGTGGGTGACAACGGCAACATCCTGCGCGTGGTGGTGGCCAACAGCACGGTGTTGACCAGGGTGCCGTGGGATCAGCGCTCGCAGCGGCAGGCGCTGGACGAGGGCCTGCTGCTCCGGGTGGTGGTGCAGCTGGACTACAGCGAGGGCGGCCCCGATGCGTATCCGCAGTTGTTCCCGGGCATCACCCAGGCGGCGGCCGCGGGCGCGGGTACCGGAGTCGTCGATGTCTGGGGCGCGGACGAGATCCACGGCGAGTCCGGCGACGACGCGATCTGGGCGGGCGGCGGCAACGACGTCGTGTTCGCCGACGCGGGTGACGACAATGTGGTGGGCGGTTGGGGGCATGACTGGATCTCCGGCGGCACCGGTGTTGACGTGCTGCATGGTGACGAGGCGTGGGCGTTCTACGAGGCGCCGGGGTTCACAGCCCAGACCCAGGAGGCGGCAGGATGTGGCGTTCGGCAGCCCCCGCAGCCCCAGTTCGCCAACGATGTGATCTTCGGTGGCTGGGACGACGACGTGATCGACGGCGGTTGGGGCCACGATGCGTTGTCCGGCGCTGAGGCGCTGGCGACGTCGTATGCGCCCGTGTTCGAGACGGGCTGGAACCGGCCGGTCAACGACGGGAACCTGCTCGGTGTGGACCCGCTGACTGGCGAGTTCAAGTTGTTCAACGACTGCGATCCCGAGATGGTGATCACGTTGAACCCGGACGGCTCGCAGGTGGACGTCGGATGGCATCGGGTCAAGGTGACCGAGACAGTGACGGTGACCGACCCGAGGACGGGAGTGACCAAGACCAGGACGCAGGACAAGTGGGTCGAGCAGTGGACGGATCCGTCCGCGATGGTGTGGTTCCTGACCAATGATCCGGTGGACGGCCGGCCGGTTGCGGCGCGCGGCGATCGTCACGATGGCGGTCATGGCTCTCGTCCGCCGCGGACCTTCACCGACGGTGACGACGTGTTGTTCGGATGGGACGGCCAGGATTGGCTGGTGGGTGGCACCGGTGGGGACGCGTTGTGGGGCGGCAACGGTAACGATGTGCTGAACGGCTATGACAACCCGTGGACCGATCAGGGTGTGAACTGGCATCGCGACCATGGCTCCCGCGATGCCGATGTCCTGATCGGTGGCGACGGGCGGGACGAGTTCATCACCAACACGTGCGCAGACGAGGTCATCCACGGCAACGGGCGTCGTGGAGATCATGGCTCCCTGGCTCTGGCTGAGTTGCCGTCCGGGTCGTTCGCTCGCTGGCCGGTGCTGCGGATGGTGCCTGCCGCCATGCTGGACGCTTTGGACGACGTGCCGAAGGTGGCTGGGCCGCAGGTTGTGGCGGTGCCGGTTGTCGATCCGCTGCCCGCTGGTGGTCGGACGATCCCGCCGGCCGCGGCTCCGGTCGTCGGGCAGCCGGCGTCCGACGGTTCGGTGGGCAGCTGGTCGCCGATGTACTTCCAGGTGCCCGAACTGGCCAGTGTGGTGAACCCGTACCGTGGCGAGTCCGGCAAGTTGGGCTGGGGTACCGGCGATGATCCGGTGAGCTGTGAAGCCGGTGGGCTCGGTCGGCCGGAGTGCTTGCCGCGGGCCACGACCCTACTGGTCACGGTCGGTACCACCGTGGTGCTGCCGGTGTCGGTTCAGCTTGTCGATGTGGTCGCCGATCTGAGTAGCAGGCGCCGGGGGAGTGCTGGTGACAGCTGTCATGGCCCGGTGGACCCGGTGCCGCTGTCTCGGGACGATCTGGCTACGGTGGTCCAGATGGCTGCCGGCCTGTCCATGCGGCCAGTAACCGACGCCGCGACCACGAGGGCACCGGTCGTCGAGGCGACACCGGTGCTGGCGGCGGCGGCATGGCTGCCGGGGGTGGGCCTCGTCGACGGCTGGCTGGGTCAGGGTGTGCCGTGGCCTGACAGCCGTGACCCCGAGTTCATCAACTTGGCGACGATTGCGTGGGTGACGCCGATGGCGGTGGCGGTGCTAGTCGACGTGCCGGCCGGCCACGACCACGACACCTACCACGACAACGAGCCTGCGCATGGATTCCAGCTGGACAAGTCGTTGTGGCTGGGAACCGTATTGGGTCCGTCCGTGGTCGGGTTGGCGCTCAACTGGCCGGCGCCGTGGGTGCCTGCGGAGCTGAAGCCTGCCTTGCCGCCGGCTGGCGGCGGGACCGCAACCTTCGCTGATTTCGCCGCCCTACCGTGGTGGCGCACTCCTGTTGCCACCACCATGGCCATCAATCTGGGCCCCGAACCTGACCGGCATCATCCCGGCAGCAAGCCCGACCATCATCTTGGGAAGCCGGTGGACCCTGTCAAGCCCGGGCCGCAGCTGTGGGCTGTGGAGCGAGCGGTTGTGTGGTCTGATGTGGCGTTCCTGATCGGGCTGCCGCACGAGCACGGCTGCGAGGGTTGTGACTGCGATGGCACCGCCAGCATCGGCGCTCTTCCAGACCCGCTG
>CALMKG010000202.1 GCA_937867175.1 uncultured Propionibacterium sp.
GATTGGTGGGGCGGTACGCCGGAGGTGGCGCGGATCATCGTGACCGCAGTGCCGAACGATGCCACGCGCGCCCAGATGGTCTTCGACGCCGCATTGGATGGCACCCAGATCTCGCCCGGTCAGGCGGCCAGCCTGCTGCCGGCCGGTAGCCGTACCGGCGCCACCACCACCGACCCCGCGGTGCAGGTCATGGTCAACGACACCGCCGACACCCGGGCGATCTCCTTGCCGATGGACAACCCGCTGACCGCCGACCCGCTGGTGCGGCGTGCCCTGAACTTGACCGTCGACCGGCAGGGGCTGGTCGACGGGGTGCTCGACGGGTACGCCATCGCGGTGGACAACCCGTTCCCGCACTCGGTCGGCGTACATGCCCAGGCGTCGCTGTTCAGCCACGACCCGCAGATGGCCCGGCAGTTGCTGGACGAGGCCGGCTGGCGGGTGGGCAGCGACGGTCTTCGTGTGAAGGACGGCCAGCGGGCCAGCCTGACGATCATGTATCCGAGCGACGACACCGAACGCCGTGACCAGGCCCAGGTGATCGCCGACCAGTTCGCCGACATCGGCATCAAGGCCACCGCGACGGGCCTCAGTTGGGACCTGATCGAGCCCCGCATGAGCACCGACGCGCTGGTCTTCGCGGGCGGCACCGCCGGCAACCCGGACGCCACCGCCTGGAACTGGATGGCCTGCGAACTGGCCGGGGACGGCTTCAACAATCCGGGCCACTACTGCAACCCGGAGTTCGACCAGGCCATGATCCGGGCGCGTTCCACCACCGAGGTAGCCGCACAGAACGCCGCATATGCCGAAGCCAACCAGATCTTCGCAGCAGACCCCGGCTACGTCTTCCTCAACACCGTCTCACGTACCTACCTGGTGCGGCCCGGCACCTGGCAGGGCATCGAACCGGTCCTGGAGGGCCACGTGCATTCGGTCTCCTGGGGGCCGTGGTGGGACATTGCCCGTTGGACCCGGTGAAGATCGTCCGGGTCTGGGCCCGGCGGCTGGCCTCGGCTCTGTTCGCCCTGCTGGTGATCGGTGTCGGGGTCCTCGTGCTGGCCGACCTGTCCCCCCGTGATCCGTTGGCCAGCTACCTGGGTAGCTCGTACCTGAACGCGTCAATGGAAACCAGGGCCGAAGCCGCCCGGGCGCTGGGCCTGGACGTCGGCTGGTGGCAGGCGGGGTTGGTCTGGCTGCAGGGCTTGGCGGGCGGCGACCTGGGCACCTCCCGGGTGCTGGGTCGTCCGGTAGCGACGGTCATCGCCGACCAGCTGCCGTGGACGCTGGGTTTGGCGCTGCCGGCGTTCGCGTTGGCGTTGGGGTTGGCGCTGTGGCTGGTGGTGCAGGCCAACCTGCGTCCGCGCGGCGTCTTCGACAGGTGCGTGCAGGTGGTCACCGGTGTGCTGGCCGGGCTACCTGCCTTCCTGCTCTCGCTCGGCGTGATCGGGGTCTTCGCGGTGGCCGCCCGAGCGCTGGGCGTCACCCCGTTGCCCGCCTCCGGGGCCTACTCCCCCGGCGCCCGCGCGCTGGGACTGGAAGCGGGCGACGTGGCGCGGCACGCGATCATGCCGCTGACCGCGTTCACGTTGAGCCTGCTGCCCACCCTCGTCGCGCACCTGCACCGGGCAATGGGTCCGTCGATGGTCTCCGACTCTGCGCAAGCCGCGCGAGGTCTGGGCACCCCTGAGCGGGCGGTCATCACCCGGATAGTGCTGCCGCAGTCTGCGTTGCCGCTGATTGGGGTGGCCACTTCGGTGGTCGCGACCTTGATCGCCACGTCGGCGATCGTGGAACAGATCTTCGGCTGGCCGGGCATCGGGGCGGCCACCATCGCCGCCGCCTTGGAATCCGACCTGGCGTTACTGCTCGCGACCAGCCTGGGCACCGCACTGATCGTGATCGCCGCGGGCTGGCTGGGCGACGACCTGGCCCGACTCATCGACCCGCGGAGCCGTCATGGCTGAACCCCGCACACGATCCCATACACCGCTGATGTCGGCAGCCGTGGTCGGCGAGTTGTTGATCTTGGCGTCCCTGCTGCCGCTGGACCTGGCCACCGATCTGGCCGTCCGCGACCAGGGGCCGAGCGGGGCGCATTGGCTGGGCACCGACCACCTGGGCCGCGACGTGGTGGCCCTCACCCTGCGCGGCATCCGCAACTCGGCCTTGGTGGGGGTGAATGCGGCGGTGATCTCGGGCGCGTTGGGGCTTGTGATAGGTGTGGCGATGGGGCTGGGGCCGCGGGGCTTCGACGCAGTGGGGATGCGCTTGGTCGAGATCACCGACACCGTCCCCACACTGCTGCTAGCGATCATGGTGACCGCACTGCTCGGGCCGTCGCCGGGCGCCATTGTCGCCACCATCGCGCTGACCCACTGGAGCCGGTTGGCCAGGATCATCCGGGTCGAACTGTCCTCGCTGCGTTCCCGCGACTGGATCACCGCCGCTATCGGGATGGGCGCCACCCGCTGGCATGTCGCACGCGAACACGTGCTCCCGGCGGTCGCCGGGCAGGTCGCCATCGCCGTGCTGTTGGCGATTCCCGGCGCGATCGGACACGAATCCACGCTTTCGTTCCTGGGGCTCGGCTTCCCGCCCGGAAACCCCTCATTGGGCACCCTGTTGGCAGATGCCCCAGCCGCGCTGGCCCGCGGCCAGGTCTGGCCGGTCGTCGCCCCCACTGTCGCGCTGGTGCTGCTGTGCCTGGTCGGCATCGTCCACCAGATCGGCAAACCCCACCCGGCCACCACCGAGCAGCCGAACCCGGACGCCCAGCCGGATCCCACCGGCGAGCCCGAGCCAGCGGATGCCATCGTGACGCTCACCGGCCTGTCGGTCACCCGCGGCAGCAACCCCGTACTTCGTGGCGTCGACCTGGTGCTGCGGCCCGGCGAATTCGTGGTGCTGCTCGGCGAATCCGGTGCGGGCAAGTCGACGTTGCTGCAAGCCATGGTCGGCGTGCTGCCCGGGCCAGCCGAGGTGTCCGGTTCGATCCGTTACCGCCGAACCGACGCCGAGGTTGAGCTGTTGGGGCTGACAGGCAAGCGGCGCCGGA
>CALMKG010000203.1 GCA_937867175.1 uncultured Propionibacterium sp.
ACCTGCTCGGACTTCTTCTTCGAGGTGAACGCGGTGAAGGGGATCTCGGCGACCTCGGCACGAGAGACCCACCGATCGTCCTGCGCGTCGTAGACGGCGTCGGTGTACTCGATCGGGGTCCACGCATCCTCACCGATGGCGGCGATCGCGGCCTTGACCTTCGGGTCCAGGCGGACGGTGACCGAGACGTCTGCGCCGCCCTTGATCGCGGCCCGGACGGTGGCCGACCCGTAGAAGGCGGAGTCGGCGCGCACCAGTGGACGCATGCTGGTGTCGACGGTGATGTTGGTGACGGTCTTCAACGCGTCGGCGACCAGTCGGGCCGCGCCCCGCGGTGAACCACACGATCCCTTCCGGAGTCGTTGGGCCACGACCACCGGTGCGGACTGGGCTGTGGTCGCCGTGGCGAGGAGCGCGTTGAGTCCACGGATCCCGGAGTAGCCGTAGCCAGAGCCCTGCTTGGCATAGCCGTGGACCTCGATGATCGTGTCGTCGATGTCGAGCATCACCCGATCGTCGGTGGCACGTGTTGTCGCGATCAGCGGAGCCTGGGCGGTCAGGCCGGTCAGGCCGGTCAGGAACCGGGAGGCGACCGCGTCGAGTTGGCGGACGTGACCGAAGGTGAACGAGCGCAGGAACGAACCCAGCGTCGAGGGCGCGTAGGCGTTGGCGAAGACCCGGCTCATCCCACCGTGCCGAAGCAGCGCCATGTCATCGATGCTGTCCGCGCCGGCGACCATCCCGGCGACCAGAGAGGCGACCTTCAGCCCGGCATTCGCGCCCTTGTCGGTCGGCACCGTCAGATGCTTCTGGGCCAGTTCCTGGAGCCCTGCCGTGTGGTGCCAGCGCGAGGACCGGGACCAGCCCGGCTGACGACACGAGATTGGGATCATCGAACACCGCTGAGGTCGCGCGGGGCGTGTGGCAAAGTTGCATCTACGAGATGCCCTTCGTGATGGTCGAAATCGGTCCCTAGAGAAGACAGATTTCACCAGCACGTAAGGGCATTCTCACTTCACGACGCGCTCACCCGACCGCCTCATCGGTGGATCGAGGCTAAGGGCCGTCCGCTCCCTTCGTCTGCACGACCAGTTCACCGATCATTCGGCCGGCAGCGCGCAGGGCTTCGGCGTCAGTTGCCTCGAATACCTGGTGAATTCCGAGGTGTCGACATTCCTCCGCACTGAGCGTGTTCTGTCCCACGACTGCGAAGACCGGCAAACAGCCGGCCTGAGAAGCAACAACGGAGACGATCTTCCCGCTGCCGGTTTGCGAGTCCAACCGGCCCTCGCCAACTACTACTGCAGCTGAGTCTGGCAGCAAGTCTGGAAGGCGCAGCAGATCGACTACCGCCTGCGCGCCAGACGTGAGACTGGCATCGAAGGCCGACCAGAGACCGCCGGCGAGGCCGCCGGCCGCTCCGCTGAAGGGGACGCCCGCAGGGTTGCGGCCGTATCGTCGTTCAAAGTCTTCGGCGAACTCGTCGAGTCGCGCCCTAAGTAACTGCACCGCTGCTGGCCCGGCTCCCTTCTGGGGGGCGAATACCTGAGCAGCGCGCTCGAAAGGAACGTCGACATCCGCGAGCACACGCAACCGCAGCTGGGGTGGGAAGATGCCGACCAACGACTCGACGGCGTCGATAGCCCCTTTCCCACCGTCGGTGGTCGCGCTTCCTCCCACACCGACCAAGATTTCCTTCGCGCCGGCCTGGATCGCGTGGGCGATGAGTTGACCGGTTCCGTACGACGTTGCACGAATCGCTGCTGCTTCCCGGTCCTGCGAATCGAGCCCGGGCCCCAGCAGCCCTAGACCCGATGCTTCAGCCATCTCGACTACAGCCAGTTGTCGGTTGTTGAACAGGCCGATTCGGGCTCGAACTGCTTCGCCGAGCGGACCCTCCACCTCTATGTGCAACACTTCGCCTGGCAATGCCAGTAGGAACGCGTCCAAGGTTCCTTCGCCCCCGTCCGCGACGGGGCACAGGATTGGCTCTACATCAACGCTCCGCAACCCGGCCGCCACGTGGTCGGCAACTTCGGCTGCGGTGAAGGTTCCCTTGAATGAGTCAGGGGCGACCAGAACTTTTTTCATTGGGCGAGGTATCCACCGTCGACCGGCAACACAACTCCGGTGATGAAGGACGCTTGGTCCGAGGCGAGGAAGGCGATCGCCTCAGCCACCTCGCGTGGCTCACCCAGTCTCTGGACCGGATGCGCTTGGCGAAGTGGCTCCACGTAGTTGTCGGGAAGTGCCAGGACGGCTTCGGTCGCAATTGTGCCCGGAGCAACGGCGTTCACTCGGATTCCGTGGTTAGCCCACTCAACCGCCAGGTGCTTGGTGAGTCCGGATGCCACGAACTTGGCTGGACCGTAGGCAGCTTGGCGTGACTGGCCCGCGACCCCGGAGATTGATGACAAGCAGACGATCGATCCACCTGCTCCGGCTGACATCGCGCGCACGGCGTACTGGCAAGACAAGAACATCCCGCGAGCATCGATGTTCATGATCCTGTCCCAATCGGCTACTTCGAGGTCGAGAATTCCACCCGGCACAATCACGCCCGCGTTTGCGACGAGGACATCGATACGCCCAAACTCCGCGAGACCGCGGCGGAAGGTCTCGGCTACGCAAGATTCCTCGGCGACATCTCCAGCGACCCCGACGACCTCGCAGCCCTCGCTCCGCAACGCGTCACACAGGTCGTCCAAGGCTTCGGAATCCAGGTCTCCGAGGACTAGCCGAGCTCCTTCTTCAGCGAACAACTGAGCAGTTGCGCGACCGATACCCTTGGCCGCTCCAGTGATGACGACGACTTTGTCTTCAAACCTGTTCACGGTCACTTCCATCCTGCTCGCTGTCACCATTCACCAGGGCCACGGCGCGGACGGGTGAGCCCGACGCATACGCGAGCCGCCAGGGCAGAGCCAGGAAAAGTGCCCCTCTCGTCGGTAGCTTCGTCAGCCCGGTCAGTCCTTCAACAAAGACCATGCCCGCACGAAATCCCACGTCGTGCGCGGGGCCGCCGACGCCTGCTCCTCCGATGCTGGGCGCGTCGGTGCCGAGGCACGTCACGCCGCGATCGGCAAGTGCTTGCACCCCCTCAGCAGTCCAGGCCGGCCAACCCGGCCCCACGCCCCTCAGTGGCTGTTCGACATAAGCTCGGCCCGCCTCCCCTTTGACGTAGTAGCGGTCCCACCCGGTTCGGAGCAGGACGATCTCTCCGGTCTTAATTTCTCCGTGGGCGGACTCATGCGCGGACAGAACATCCGGACCGATATCCGGATCGTGGCTCGCCTGACGATCGGCGAGGAGGGATCCCGGGCTTACATCGATGACCACAGCGGGTCCGACGACCTGGTCGAGGTTGATCTCGGCTGCCGAGATCTCCCCCTCTGGTCCCGCACCTGGCAGGTCGCTGTTCAACGGAGGAACGCCGTGGCTGGGAGCGTCCACGTGGGTGCCGGTGTGCTCGTCCATCAGCATCCATCGGGTTTGATAGGGACCGAGGTCGTCTCGGAGAAGGGCACCGCCCGACTCCTCGGTTGCGAACCAATTGAAGATCTTTTGTTGATAGCGCTGATGGCCTGGCCAGGTGCACGGTAGATCTTCTGCCACCAGCAGGGTCAGGTCGACGATTCGAGCGTGTGGCAGCCCGGCGGACAAGTCGTTCGACAAGTGAAGCATCGTTCCTCCTATTGCTCAATTACTCGCCTTTGGGCGAGCCAGACACCGATCAGGACCAAACTCGCGCCCAAGATTTCTCGCCCTGAGATGCTCTCGTTGAGAAAGGCCCACCCGAGCAGCACGCCGACTACGGGCACGACATAGGTCGCCAGGGAAGCGGCGCTGGGGCCGGCGTCGCGTACCAGGTTGAGGTAGATCAGGTATGGCAGAGCTGTTGCCAGCACTGCGAGGCCGAGCAGCGCCAACAGCGCCGAATAGCTCGGATGTGCGGGCAGGCCGTCGACCGCTACGACGACCGGGAAGATGAGGACCGCGCCCCAGGAGAGGGCGCGGGCCGCCACCAGGCCGGAGTCGACACCGGAGATTTGAGCCCGACCGGCGATGATGAAGGAGATGGCGTAGGACGTCGCCGCAACCATAAGAGCTAGCCGGGCTCCGATTGGACCATCGGCAACGGCAAAGCCGAACATCCATGCGACTCCGCAGAAGCCGACGGCGACACCGAGTACGCGGCGGGGCGATAAGGGAGGCTCGGCCCTGATGATGACCGCGAGGGCGAGGGTGATCAGTGGAGTCGCAGCGTTGAAGATGGCAGCAACGGATGATGCCACCTGAGTCTGGGCGTAGGCGATCGAGGTGTACGGAACAACGCCATTGGTGAACGCCAATCCAAGAACCGTGAGCCTGGCATGACCCGACGGCAGCCTTCTTGCCTCTCTGGATCGGGTGGCTGCCACCATGATGGTGAGGATCGCACCGGCTCCAGCTAGCCGTCCGAAGGAGACTTGTAGAGCCGACAGGTCTCGTAGCGCGATGTGGACGAACAAGAAGGCCGTCCCCCAGAGGCACCCCAGCGCCGCGACCCGTGCCAGTACACCTGTCTGCAGCCCCGCCGGGCTCACGAACCCTTGCGAACATCATCGGTCGACGATCCGTTCAAGATCCCCAACCCTGCATGGATGTGCTCTTCCATCGCCAGCTCGGCGGCGGCGACGTCTCCGGACTCGAGGACCTCTAGGAGGAGCGCGTGACGTTCAACAAGTCCAGAGAGCCGTGGATGAGAAAGGTTCACCACTCTCATGGCAATTGCCAATTGCGCTCGCATGCTGCTCCACATGCGAACTAGCAGGGCATGCTTGGCAACTTCACAGATCTTTTCGTGGAAGGCCGCATCGACCTCGCTGGCGCGCTCGGTGTCGCCAGCAGCGACCGCAGCTGCCATGTCAGACAAGATGGCGCGGAGGCTGTCAAAGTCTTCTGGTGTTGCCCGCTCGACCGCGAGGCCGATTGCGAGTCGCTCGAGGGCTACCCGAAGCCGGGACAGTTCGCGGACGTCTTCGGTCGTTGCCGGAGGCGGGCTATAGCCACGGTATCCCAACGAGACGATCAGGCCTTCTTGTTCCAACTCGCGTAGCGCCTCGCGCACCGGAGCCCGGCTGGTTCCCAACTGTTCAGCCAGGGCTGTCTCGGTCAAACGTTCGTCTTGCCCGATCTCACCGGCTAGCAGCGCCGCGCGAACGCGGTCGTAGATCTCGCGGCGCAGGGTCATCCGCCGTACTGGTCCTCCGAGGGTCGAAGTCATCTCTTCCGCCTTTGATATGCGACGCCGATCGCGGCGGGCGCAGACACCCGGCCGACGATCCCGGCTACTGCGATGATGGTGACGAGGTATGGAGCTGCGTGGAACAACGCTGACGTCGATGGCGACATATCCGGAATTCTCAACGCGATGGCACTGGCAACACCGAACAGGAGTGCGGCGCCCAGGGCATTGAATGGTCGCCATCCGCCAAAGATCATCGCCGCGAGAGCGATGTATCCACGGCCCGCCGTCATGTTCTCGTTGAATCCGTTGACGTAGCCCAGAGATAAGAATACGCCTCCCATCGCGGCAATCATGCCCGAGACCATAGTTGCGATCAGTCGTGTGGTCTGTACCCGGATTCCGGCCGTGTCCGCAGCTGCGGGCAGTTCGCCGATCGCTCGTAATCTCAGGCCGGGAGCTGAGGAGAACAGGAACCAATGCAGTCCGAGCACGAGTGCCAGGCAAAGCCACACCATCAGGTTGAGTCCGCTGAGAAGTTCCCCAAGGGGGCCGAGACCCTCGGTCGGGAGAGCGACACGGGGAATCGCTGGTAGATCCGCGGAGATCCCATCGGCATACCAGCTCAGGTAGAGATAGCCGGTCAGACCCAACGCCAGGAAGTTGACCGCCACACCGGCAACGATCTGGTTCCCGCCCAACAGGACCACGAAAGCCGCGAAGAGCAGCCCCAGCATCCCGCCGGCGAGGACTCCAGAGGCGAGCCCCGCGACCCAGCTTCTCGTCAGGTCGGCGCCAACCACAGCAAAGAATGCGCCCATCAACATCATGCCTTCCAGGCCGATGTTCATCACGCCACTACGCTCACAGACCACGCCTCCCAGTGCGGCAAAGGCGATCGGGGTGGCCAGTGCAATGGTCGCCGCGGCGAGCGGCTGCCAAACGACGACCTCCTTGAGGAGCGCGGGGTCGACGGAGGTTAGCCACCAGAGGAACATGGCTGCGACGGCTGATGTGACAAAGATCGTCACACCTTCACTTCGCCGTCCAGAGCGGAGCAGCACGACCCCGATGAGGATTGCCGTCGCGATGCAGAAACCAGAGGGCAGGTAGGAGCCGAAGGCGAGGGGAGGCAGCATCAGCCAGACAGCGACAACGATGGCTCCCGCGGCAGCTAGGGGAAGCCATCGGCCCACATGACCAGAGCGTCCCGACGATGCGGCAGATTCGCGACTGTGCGTCGAGAGCACGCCGCCCTCCGATCGCGGGATCATGCCATTACCTCCTGGTTTCGACGTGTCCTGCGGGAGCGGCGGAGCTTTGGAAAGCGGAAGAGCGCGAGATCTAGGCTGATGAGGAGCACGATCACTGCTTGGATGAGGAGGGTGAGGTTTCCTGCGAGCTCAGGTGGAAAGACCGTAGGGTCCAAATTGCGAACCGAACTACCGTTGATGAGTGCAGCGAACAGGAACGCCGCCAAGGCCACGCCTATCGGGTTATTGCGGGCGAGCAGTGCGACGGCGATCCCGAGGAAGCCAAGCTGGAATGCCTGCAAGTCAGCGGTTGCCACTCGGTATTGCCAACCGAGCATGTCGAGCGATCCAGCGGCCCCCGCGATGCCACCGGCCAATGCCATGACAGCGACGTACCTGCGCCGCACATTGATGCCCGCGTAGGAGGCGGCCTCGTCGTTGGCTCCAACGGCGCGCACCTCGAAACCGAAGGGCGTGCGGTGAAGCAGGAGCCATGCGCCCACCAGGAAGACGGGCAACAGGAGCACTCCTGCATGTAGGCCCTGCAACGCTGCATCACCCCAGATCACGGGGAGGCGAGCCGACGGCAGGACGTTGTCGGAAACCGGTTGCGTCGGCTCTGCGGAGTTTTGCAGTGGTCCGCCGATGCCGAACAGTGCTGCACCCACCCAGATGGCGACGTAGTTGAGCATGATGGTGGTGATCACCTCGCTGGTCCCTGCGACAGCACGAAGCCACCCGCTGATCGCCGCCCAGATCGCGCCGACCAGGGCGCCGGCCAAGATGGCCAGAACAATATGGAGTGGTCCGGGCAGGCTCGGCATCGTTGACGCAACCCACACCGCGGCAAACGAACCGCTCAGGTACTGGCCCTGTCCGCCAATATTGAACAGTCGAGCTCGGAACGGAATCGCGACGGCCAGACCTAGCAGCGCCAGGGGTAGCAGAAGGAGGAGAGTCTGCTGGAGTGCGAAAGCTGAGGTGGTTCGTTCCGCTGCCGAGGCGCCGGGCCGGAGCCAGTCGAGGCCCGACCCCACCCAGATGGCCTGATAGGTCGCCAGCGGATCCCGCCCTGTTGCCGCGATGAATAGGCCACCGATCACGAAGGCAACTGCGGTGATCGCGATCGTCGGCAGCGCGGCGCGCAGACCGAAGATCCGGCGTCGGATGGCATCGATACGTGCCGAAGGTGTTGCAGTCACGTCGGTAACACCCCTGTTGCTCCGGCCATGGCGAGTCCGAACTCTTCCTCGGGAGCATGGGGCGGAAGTTCGGCTGTGATGCGGCCCTCGTACATGACCACGACCCGATCGGAGAGCGCACGGAGTTCGTCGAGCTCCATGGAGAGGAGCAAGATCGCCTTCCCTTCACGTTGCTGCTCAAGGAGGGCGTCATGCACGAACTCGATTGCTCCCACGTCCAAGCCACGAGTTGGTTGGGCAGCAATCAGGACGCCAGGGTCGGCTTCCAGCTCACGGGCGATGACGACCTTCTGCTGGTTGCCGCCTGACAGCATGGAGGCTGCCATCGATTCGCGTGCACCTCGAACGTCGAACTTTCGTAGCAGCGGAGCGGCGAACTCCTGCATACGTCTGGGTGCAAGCCACCCCCGACGTGTAATCGGGCTCTGACGATATCGGCGTAAGGCCAGGTTCTCGGCCAGATTGAAGGGAAGGACCAAGCCACGGCGATGCCGATCTTCGGGGATGTAGCCAACCCCGTGGGCAACTGCGTCGGTAACCCCGCCGATGAGTACCGAATCGTCGACCAACACTTGGCCTGATCTCGGTCGAGACATTCCCGCAATGGCGGCGACGAGCTCGGCTTGGCCATTTCCGTCGACACCGGCGACCCCGAGGATCTCGCCACCGCGAACCTCGAACGAGACACCGTGAACAGCCCTGAGTCCTTGGGCATCGTCGACCTCCAGGTCGCGCACCTGGAGCCTGACGGGGCCCGTGACCTCAACAGGTTCCTTGATCCTGTTCAGGTCCACCCGTCGCCCCACCATCATGGCCACCAGTTCGGACTCCACCGCAGCGCCTCGGTTGAGGGTGCCGACCAACTTGCCGTGGCGGAGCACGCTGACTCGGTCTGCGATCTCCATGACTTCGCGCATCTTGTGGGTGATGATCACGACAGAGGTGCCCATCGACGTCAACCGCCGGATGACCTCGAACAATTGATCGGTCTCCTGCTTGGTGAGCACTGCGGTCGGCTCATCGAGAATCAAGATCTTCGCGCCGCGGTACAGCGCCTTGAGGATCTCTACCCGCTGCTGCTCTCCTACCGCGAGGGATCCGGCCTTCGCGCCGGGGTTGACTGGGAGGCCGTATTCCTCACCGAGCTCGCGGGCCACTCGTGCGATGCGCCGGCGGTCGAGATGTCGTACCGCAGACTTTGGCTCCTGGCCCAGCACGATGTTCTCAGCCACCGTCATCGTGGGAACGAGCATGAAATGCTGATGCACCATGCCGATTCCGCTGTCGATGGCCTGTGCCGGCTCGTGGAACAGGCACTGTTCTCCGAAAACCTCGAAGTGTCCGACATCGGGTGTCTCAAGTCCGAAGGCCAGCCGCATCAACGTGGTCTTCCCGGCACCGTTTTCGCCCAGGAGGGCGTGCACCTCGCTCGTGCGTAGGGTGAAGTCGATGTTGTCGTTGGCCACGAGCGTCCCGTAGCTCTTGGTGACGCCCCGGGCGGCGAGCGCGATTGGTTCACCACCCGGAGCGTTAGCGGCGGTTGAGGTCATCCTCCGCTGCCTACCTCGACTTCACCTGACTTCAGCTTCTCTTCCATCGCTTCGACCTTCTGCTTGATCTCATCGGAGACTTCCGGGCTGATGGTTCCTAGACCAACGGCGCCGTCTTCGATGTTGAAGAGACGGTCCTCGCCTCCCCTGAAGGTGCCGTCTTGGAGGTCCTTGATCGTGTCGAAGACTGCGACATCCGACTTCTTCATTGCGCTGGTGAGAACGTGGTCACCAAAGGAACTCTGGTCGGCGTCACTGCCGATCACGTAGACGCCGGCGTCCTTGGCCGCGTTGATGACGCCGATGCCGCAGCCTCCTGCGACCTGGAAGAGAACTGAGGCACCCTGACCGATCTGGTTTTCCGCAAGGAGTTTGCAGGGCGCAGGGTCGCCAAAGCTCTGTGAATAGCCTTGGATGACGCGAAGGTTCGGGTCCGCGGCTTTCACCCCGGCGGAGAAGCCGTCGAGCCAGTTCTCTACTGGTGGGATCGGTTCGCCGCCGATCGCGCCCAATGCCACGTCGTCGCCGAACTTGTCGACGGCGAACAAGGCTCCCAGGTAGCCGGCCATGAAGCTCGCCTGGTCCTGTTGGAAGGGCAGTCCTGTGACGTTGTCGCCCGCCCCCTCGACGAAGTCGACTGAGACGTCGAGGATCGCGAACTTCGTGTCGGGGAACTGCTTGGACACCGTGGCCACCGCCTCGATCTCGTTGAAGCCGGAGGCGATGATGAGGTCGTAGCCTTGGCGGGCCAGCGTGGCCATGTTGGGGATGTAGTCCGCGTTGGACTTCGATGTCAGCACCCTGGTCTCGACGCCGAGTTCGCTTTCCGCGCGCTTCATTCCGAGATCGCCGAGGTAGTTGAAAGAGTCGTCATTCAGCCCCGCTACGTCTGCCACGAAACCGACCTTGAGCGTCGGACCGTCGCTGCCTGGGGCGGCGCCGTCACCGGCTGATTCGTCACTCGAACTGCTGCAGGCCTGCATGGTCAGCAGGCTCAGCGCGATTAGCGGCACCGCGAGGCGCCCAAGAAGTCTCTTCATTCTTTGCTCCTGATGTGGTGGTTTCCAATGAACCCGAGAAGTTCGGTTGCTGCCTGCTGAACTTGCTCCCTGGCTTGTCCTGCATCCAGGGTCAGGACCTCTCGGTCTTTCATCAGCACACGGCCGTCGACGACGGTGTGGATGACGTCGGAGGCGTTGGACGCATAAACGATCTGAGAGACCGTGTTGTCTCCGGTGACCCCCCTGAGCCAGGGCCACAGATGCGGCGCAGCGAAGTCGATGACGGCCAGGTCGGCACGCTTTCCGACTTCCACCGAACCAATCTCTTCTTCGAGCCCGAGCGCCCGGGCTCCACCCAGGGTCGCCATGTGCAGGGCTTCCTGCGCTGGTAGAGCCGCAGCGTCCCCGGTGGCGGACTTCTGCAACAGCGCAGCCGCGCGCATCTCCTGGATCATGTCGAGCTTGTTGTTGCTGAGCACGGAGTCTGTTCCAAGACCTAGGGGAATGTTCGATGCCGTTGCTGCGCCGACCTCGGCCACTCCCGAAGCCAGCTTCATGTTGCTGGTCGGGTTGTGCACGATTGCCGCGCCACGTCTGGCCAGCAAGTTCCGGTCCGACTCCGAAAGGACGACAGCGTGGGCTGCCACCAGACCCTCCAGGACGCCCAGTGAGTCCAACCACTCCACCGGCCCGAGTCCCTCACGTTGTTGGATCAGGTCGACCTCGAACTGGGTCTCGCACAGATGGGTCTTCACCCGTAGACCGAGCTCAGCGGCCAGCCGTGCGGCACGCCGGTACCCCTCGCCTGTCACGGTGTAGGGAGCATGCGGCCCGATCCACGTCGAGATGTGACCGGTCTCACCAGCTCGCGCCCGTAGGAAGCGCTCGGCCTCTTCCCAAGTCTCACCGCGTCCAGAGCCAAGCTCCATGACTTGGGGGCAGAGGATCGCTCGAAGCCCGGACTTTTCCACGACCTCGGCAACCGCAGTCGGGTGTCGGTACATGTCGACGAAGGTGGTGGTTCCTCCTCTGATCATTTCGAGCTGGTTCATGTGTGCTGCTGCCGTGGTGTGAGCTGGCAGCAGTCGCTGTTCCATGGGGAAGCAGAGGTTCTGCAGCCATTCGTGCAGGGGTTTGTCTTCATAGAGCCCCCTCAGAAGACAACCGTGGGTGTGTGCGTTGATGAGGCCGGGGATCACGACTGCGTCTGAGGCGTCCAGTTCGCGACGACCCATCAGCTGGAGCTCGGGTCCGATCTCGACGAACCTGCCGCCGTCGATGGCGACGTCCGCCGCCGGGTGAACCGTAAAGTCGGGATCCGAGGTCACCACGGCCCCACCGCGCACGACCAGGTCAACCTCACGCATGCGTCAGCCCACCGGTGACTGCCGACGCAGTGCCGCCTCAGCGAGCAGCCTGGTCTCCGGGACAACGCCGAGACGGTCCTCGAAGAGCTGCTCTGCTTCCCGCTGGGTTGTGGCTTCGGCGAGTTCCGCGACGATCGGGCAGAGGGCCTCGACGATGACGTCGGGGTCCAGGAACAACGTGACCGCTGCTAGTGGAGTCACGCGCACGGGTGTGCCCCACGGACCGTTAGTCGCGACCTGAACCCAGCCGAACTCGCCTTGAGCAGCACGTGGGACCAAGACGCCCACCGGATCGGCAAAGATCTCGATCACCTGGTCCATGTGCACGACATCTTGTTGAGTCACGCCGACCGCTCCCAGGTATCCGCCTGCCTGCATCACCGTGGCTACGTTGCGTTCCAGGTCTTCCAACAAGAGCTCGCCGTCGCATCCGTACCCGCCGAGACCGAAGATCCGCGGGCAAGGGAGGCCGACGAGAGTGCCGAGTGACAGGAAGTCCGCGAACGCGGTCTTGGCGGGATTGGCCTCTCGCCCGGAAAAGAGCGTGTCGGAACCCACGTCCACGGCCACAACGAGGCCGATGCCTTCATCGCGCACGAAGGCCGCCAGATCCCGTCTCGCAGCCATGACGCCGTTGCCTAGACCAATGACGATCGCTCGCCGATTGAACAGCTTCACCGTGGCGGCCTCAGCGGTCACCCGGCCCCTCAGGGTGGTGGTCGCCGAGACCTCAGCGATGTTTGGATGCAGAACTGTTGCATCCTGTAGTTCGGCCACATCGAAGATTTCGGCGCCGAGCAGAATGGTTGCGGGGTCGGTTGGTACGTGGCCGTCATCGGTCATCCAGGCACCACTCACGCCACCCAAAATCACCTCGACTCCTAGACGTTCAAGGTGATTGGCGACCGGTAAGCCCTGGACGACGTCGCCACCTCCACCGTTGCCGTAGATGAGGACCTTGCCGGCCGCGAGGGCGAGCTCCTCGAGGCCGGGTCTCAACTGACTCACGCCTGGTCCTTGTCGCGCCCGGTGGCGTGGCGGATAGACGCCTCGGTCTGGAAGACGGGGTGTTGGGAGTACTTGGCCAACAAGTCGGTGATCGGCTTGTAGTGCTCGTCCTCGACCTGGGCTAGCTCGCGGGCGAACTCACCGTTGCGAATCTCCGCAAGGATGCCGCGCAGGGTGTCTTGGGCTTCTGCAGGAACGACTCGGGGAACTCGGGAGAGCTGCCCGTAGCGGCTGGCCGGGGAATGGTAGGCCAACTGCCCCAGCACACCAATCGAGTGTGCAGCACGCTGAACCTCGACAAGCTCACCAGAGGCAAAGAGCTCCAGGGCCACCACCTCGGGGTCGTAACCGGCTTCAACGAGCACGTCGAAGGAGTTCATCAGCGAGCCGATCATGCCGGCGCCGCCGGTCTGTTCTCCGAAGAGATCAGTGACCGTCTCCTCCTCGAAGGTGGTCTCCCAGCAGCCCTGGCTTAGGCCTCCGATTCCATCGGCGAGTGCAACTGCAATATCCAGTGCCTGCCCGCTGCGATCGAGATGCGCCGCAACGATGGAGACGAAGCCTTCACCACTCACGTAACGCCCGCGGACACCGTCGCCGATCATCTTTGGCGCCACCAGGATCACGTCGATGTCGGCGCGGGGTTCGATCAATCCGAAGTGGATGTCGTAGCCGTGCGCCATGCAGAAGGCTGCGCCTTCACGCAAGTTGGGCTCGATCTGGTCGCGGTATACGTCGGGCTGTACCTCGTCAGGGAGGATGCACATGACGATGTCGCCCTGCGCAACTGCTTCGCCGATGTCAAACAGCGGCATGCCGTCGGAACGGACGGCGTCGCGATATTCATCGTCGCGGTTGCCGATCACGACCGATGCTCCGGAGTCGCGAAGGTTGAGTGCCTGAGATCGGCCCTGATTGCCGTAGCCGATCACGGCAATTGTCTTGCCCTGCAGAATCGAACGATTCACATCATCGGAGGTAAATCGACGTGCCATGTGTCACAACTCTCTTTCTGAGTGGGAACGCTTAATGGGTTCGGGGGGCGCGCTGGAAGAAGACATTGGTGCGGCGGAGATAGCTCTCGATGCCAGACGGGCCCAGCCCGGACTCACGCTGTCCTTCGACCGGAGCTTCTAGTACGCCAGGGCTGAACCAGCGGTTCACGTAGACCTCGCCGGCTCGCAGAGCAGCAGAGACCGCCCACGCCTGATCGAGATCACTGGTGAAGACTCCAGCGGCCAGCCCATATCTACTGTTGTTGGCGAGTGCAACTGCTTCTGCTGGTCCAGAGCAACGTTCGACGGTGATGACCGGTCCAAAGATCTCGTGTGTGAGGGCCGGGTGACTGCCTGGAACATCGATCACCACTGTCGGCGGTACAAAGCAACCCGCGGAACGCTGGTCGGAATATCTCTCGCCCCCGGCGACTACTGATGCATCCGAGTTCAGGCCATCGATCGCGGCCCATACCGAGTTCGCGTGGGGGGGTCCGATGAGGGTTCCGACCTGGGTATCCGGCTCCGATGGATCTCCGACAACCACATCCTGTGCCGCAGCAGCCAGCCGGGATACGAACTCGTCGTGGACCCGGTCAGACACGATGACGCGCGAGGACGAGACACAGACCTGGCCAGCGTTGCCGAAGCCGCCGATAGCTGCCCACTGAACCGCAGACTCCACGTCTGCGTCGTCTAAGACGATCAGCGCGTTCTTGCCGCCCAATTCCAGTGTCACCGGCTTGATGCTGCGCGCCAGCGTTTCGAGAATCCGTCCCCCCGTGGTGGTGCCGCCTGTGAGCGACACTGCATCCACCCGGGGGTGACCAACCAAGGCCGCCCCAGTCTGACCGTCTCCGTAAAGCACGTTGATGACGCCATCGGGAAGGCCGGCCTCAACGAATAGCTCGCTGATGCGACCGAACGTGACGGACGCCAGCTCGGAAGGTTTGATGACTGCAGTGCACCCTGCGGCCAGGATCGATGCCACCCGCTGGAGGCCAGTCCAAATGCTGCCGTTCCAGGGGAGCAGTTCAGCAACCACGCCTACCGGCTGAGCAAGCTGATGGCGAATGTGGTCAGCCGCCAGGACCTCTTGGTGTCCGCCACTGAGCGCTCGGAAGGAATGCGACGCGAATTCCAGAGCGTCGATCCCAACCCTCAGATCGTTGGCGAGGGTGTACGAGACGGCCTTTCCAGCATCTCGTGCCTCGAGGTCGGCGAGCTCTTGCGCGTTCGCCTCGATGACTCCTGCAAGCCTTCTCAACAACGTAGTGCGCTCTGAGACGGAGATATCCCGCCACCTGGGCGAATCGAAGGCTTCCGCTGCAGCAGCGACCGCGGAATCAACCGCACTGTCGTTCGCATAGGGAACTCGAGCCACAACTTCCCCATCAACGGGGCTGATTGAGTCATGGCAGCCAGCGCCGAGGTCAGTGAGGGCCTCTCCTCCCACCAAAGCCGAAATCACAGGAACTGGAATGTCTCTGTCCTCCATTGTCGACAGTCGCCGGACGCTCGTTGACTGGCAACATAGTGCAGAGTCGGGCGGCGCGCTAGGCCTACCCCCGATCCAATCGGTTGGCCGCAGTCCCGTGCAGGCCTCGCAGCGGGTCGCCCCGCAGAATCGACGACCGCCGCGCTCCGGACCACGCGTGTCCGACCGCGGCCAGAGTGGAGCGTTGATGAAGACGCGGAGTACCCCAGTGGTACACGTGGCGGTACGGACGACTTGCATCGCACCGCATCCCCAAGGGCCTCGCGCATGCCAAGACCTTCGGTGCAACAGGAACCGTTTGCGGTACCCCGTGCGGCACCTGTCCCAAGTTCTGGCATCTGGCCTACCTCCAGGACGCGGGCCTGGCGACCTGCCTGAGCTGCGACCTAGTCCTCTCGCGCACTCCGGCGACAATCCCGACCGTCAACTCGTCGCAGGACTCAGGGCAGTCGCAGCCTCGATAGACCCGCAGAGCCATCATGCTTCGCCGAAAGTGCCGCACAGACCCGTGAATCACCTGTACCGGCGCAGGCGCGCGAGCGCGTCGGGCGAAGCCCGACACGATGGCAGTGGACTCGCTACTCAGCTCGCGACGTTGAGCTGCACGGTGTGTCCGAGCCGTTCGAGTTGCGCGACAAGCCGGCGGGCGTGCGCCTCGTCGATCCGACGAGCCAACCAGTCGGCACCGAGGTCCTGATACGGCTCGTCGTTGCTCAACATGTGCCACGCCGACACCAGTATCGAGTGCGCCACCGCGACCTGCGCCCGAGACAGAGCCCCGCGGGGTGGTGGGCTTTGAGGTGGTCCTCGGTGCCCTACTCGCCGCTCTCGATGGCGGCGTGATCACCAGTATCCATGGTGGTGTTGAGGTGTGTCTGAGTAAATGTCGGACTTCGCGGGATCAATAGCCATCATCAGCGGTGGCGTGCTCGTGGTTGTTGTTCTCATTGTCCTCGACTCCGTCGGTGGTAGTCGAGGCGGTCTTGGCGTGCTCTGTCGAGCCCGTCGCGGCGGGCCCTCCTGATCGCGTCGCCGCGACCTTCGTGTTCGTCGTCGGGGGTGACGTAGCCGATCGAGGCGTGCAGCCGGACCTGGTTGTACTGCTCGCGGACGTGGTCGAGCTCGGCTGCGAGATCGCCGGGATCGACGATCTTCTCCAAGTGCGGCCACTCGCCCTTGACGTGGCCGAACAGGGTCTCGATCCATGCCTGGTCGGTCGGGGTGTGCGGGCGCCCGAAGTGCTGAGCGATGTGCACCCCGGCAAGGAACTCCCGGGTCGAGTGCGATCGCATCTGCGGGCCGTTGTCACTGACGGCGAGCAGCAGCGGTATCTGGCCGCCGTCGATCGCAGCCTCGATCTGCTCGGGGTGCCCAGACAGCAGCGCGTCGCGCAGGATCTCGGTGTCGCGGGCATCGATTACCTCGAGCAGGCCCTCGGCTTCGAGCGCGGCGAGGAAGCAGACCTCGACCTGGGTGGAGGTCTCCTCGGCGCTGACGACGGTGGCGACCCACTTGCGCGAGACCATGTCGAGCACCGCGACCGCGCACCGCTTCGCCCGTGTGAAGTGGGTGAAGTCGTAGGCCCAGATCCGTCGTGGTTTCCACTCCAGCCAGTCCGGCCACGGGCGCTTCTCGGCCGGCTCCCGTGGTGCCGGTCCGGTCAGGACAAGCCCGTGATCTGCGAGAACACGACGGACGGTGGACTCGCTGACATGGACCAACGACAGCCGAGAGCCGCGGTGGGCGAGCTTGCGGTGGGACCTATCGATGTCGCCCCAGGCACCGAACAGCTCGATGATCGCCTCCCGCTCGGAGTCGAGCAGACCGTGCAACGGCGTCCCGCCCGGCGCCTGGTCGGCCAGTGCGTCGGGGCCGCCCAGAGCTTGGCGGGTGCGCCATCTGAGTTCGCGTCGCTCGTCGAGATCGAGCAACCGACACGCCCGGCGCCGGTCCCAGCCGTGCTCGACGGCGTGGTCGACCAGCTCGAGCAGGCCGGCCTTGGTCGCCGGCTCGACTCTGGTCGGGACCGGACCGGCGCTCAGTCCCAACGCGCTTTCCCTCGTGCAGATGCAGCGCCACCGCCTGCTCGGTGATCGTGGCCCGTAGCCGTTCGACCTCGGCCTCCAGCTCGCTCACCCGCGCCTGCTCGGGTGTCTGGCCACGACGACCCGGCACCGACGCCGCCAGCGCGTCCAACGCTCCCTGCTTGGCCGTGCGGCACACCGTGACCACCGTCGACCGATCGACCTTGTACTTGCTCGCCGCCTCGCCCTGGGTCACCTGACCGGTCAGCACCGAGACCCACAACTCGTACTTCTCGCTCGGCGGCAGATGCCGCTTCGGCTTCCGGCCACCGCCGCCCGTGCTGCTGCTCGTCACCTTCAGATTCGACACCTGCACCGACCTCCTGGTCGCTCAGGCACGCCGCTTCTGTGTGGACTGATTTCCCAGCGAAACCGGACACGAAGTCAGACGCATAGCAACGCGGTACCGGGTCAGCATCCGCAGTTGCCGGATCGCCGGCGGCGGCACCATCGAGGGCCGCAGCAGCCCGTGCTCCAGCAGCTGCGCGATCCACTCCGCATCCCGTACATCGGTCTTGCGACCCGGCACCGCCTTCATGTGCGCGGCGTTGAGCAACCAGACCTCCATCACGTCCTCGAGGCAGTAGAACGGCGCCTTCCAGTACGTCGAGGTCGACTCGATCGCCGCGATCGTCACCCCCTGCTCCAGCAACCAGTCCCGCATCACCCTCAGGGACCCGGTCGTGGTCTTGAACGTGCGCGTCTCGCTGCGCCGGCGGCGACGCGCCCCGGGCGTCCGCACGCACACCGACACAGACGCCTTCCCAACATCCAGACCGGCGACCCGGTCAAACAACACTTCCATCACGAGCCCTCCTCACCGGACCGGCCGCGGCCGTCGCGGCCGGCGACACCCGGAGGGCTCTCTGCCAGGACACAGACCCACGTGCTCGCAGCAACAATCCACCGACTCCCGAGAGCCCCGCGCCATACACCTCAACGGGCTCACCCGCACCAGTGTGTGCCGACGTCGCCGAGCGAACGCACCAACGATTCTCATCCCCCGGTGCAGCGACGAAGTCGCAGTGCTTTACACCTCTTGCATTCCCGGCTCCTGGCTGTTTCGATTGTGCGAAACAGGAGTGCGTCCCCCCGGCTGGTTGGAGTGGCGATGGCGGACGACGATCAGCAGGCACAGGGCGGTCACGCGTGCCCGAACTGCGGCGACGACGTCACCTACCGTGGAGTCGGCAGGCGCCCAGTCTGGTGCTCGACCCGATGCCGTAACGACGCCGCCCTGAAGCGACTCGGCGCGCGGAAAGGGGCCGTCGAAGTGCGGCTGATCGAGATCCCCCGACACCGACTGCGTCCCGAAACGGCAGCGTTCGATGCTCCGCCTGCTTCCTCAACTGAGCCTCTCCGGGGCACCGAGGAAGCCACACCAAGGACGTCGCGACCCTCCGCCGAGCAGGCGCTGCGGGTGATCCGAAACGACCCCGAGGCAGTCGGGAGTCTCCTGGCACACCTCGAACGCCGTCGCGCCGACGGCGCCCTCTCCAATCCCGAATGGTTGCCGGTGCGCAACGCTTTGCGCCTGATCACGCGCGGGCTGACGCCTGACACAGAACGCCCGACGCCCTCACCTGCGAGCACTCCCCCAAGGGCCGTCAGGCGCCCGTAGGCGGCCACTGGAGGAATCCTGTCCGGCCAGCCTCGGTCCAGGTGGTCGGCGGGGCGTTCTCTCTGCGGCTGCTGACTAGTGTTTCTGGGTGTGGCTCACGTTGACAGCGGACGGCGTGAGCTTCGACGGCCTCAGTTACAGATCGAACAGGGCGCCTTGGTCAGGTAGCTCGGCTGGACGCTCGCGAGGGATGATGACTGACTTTGCCCTCTTCACGGCCTTCTCGACGATGACCCGATGCACGTCGCTTTCAGTCCGGCTTCGGAGCGGTTTGAGGCTCACGGCCCAGGTCCCGTCTCGGTTGTCGAGTGCGTATCCGGCGTGTTGGAGAAGCTCGAGCGCCTGCTTGATGTCGCCGGCCCTGATGCCGCCGCCGTACTGGCTTCGGATGAGTTCCGCTAGATCCGCGGGCTTCACGTCGACCTGCTGCCCGCTGAGGAAGTACTGGGTCGGGAGGGTCTGAAGCACGAGATGCGTGGCGAGGTAGAGCGTGGCTGGACTGTCGTTGATGAATCGGAAGGCGACCTTGTTCGAGGCGAAGTGCTCGGCTTTGGCGGTGAAGTCGCTGTCCAGGAAGAGGCCGAGGTGCTGGCTACGGTCCCCAGCAGCGAGGATTCCGTTCCTGGGATCGGGGAGTCGTTGGAGCGTGTACTCCGAGTCGCCCTTCGCGTACTGGGCGACGACCGGCGGCTTAACCGGCTGGTAGTCGTGCGCGGAGTCGTCGATGCACTCATGAATCCGCCGAATGGCGGTGAGGCCTCGGCTGTTGGGCACGAGCAGCAGGACGTCCGGGTCGCTGACATCCGCGTTGTTGGTCGCGGACGCGGGGACACGAGTGATGGCGGAGTAGTTGGCCAACTGGCTCAAGAGTTTGTCGACGCTGTTCTGATGGAGCGCGAGCGAGGCGACCTCTCCGATGATGGCGGTGCCGTCGTGGAAGAGGACGGTAAAATCGGGGGTCAGTGTCTTCCCGTCGACGCGGATACTGGGGAACCGCTCGAAGTGCCGGACGGTACCGGGTAGTTCAACGCTCTCTGTGAAGACCCAGTGAAGGATGGAAACCACGTCGACGTGCTGGTCGTACCTCTCGTACTCGCGCAGCAGGTCGTCACCCTGGATCGCTTTCGACCGTCGCCTTGCCACGTCAGCCCGACATTAGGGAGTAGAGCGAGACAGGCGCAGCGACCTTCCGCTCTCTGATGTCCTCCGCGGCGAACCGGTCGGTCAGCTGTTGCACGAGCGCGGTGAGCGCACCCGCGGACGCGCGAAAGCCGGGCTGTACCTCGATGGTGTCCGGGCGAGTCACGAGGACGTCGAAATTGGACCCGTCAGAATGATCGATGACCGAAACCTGGAGGTACGGGTTTCGATGCAGCACCGCGTGGCTAAGGCGCTGGGGGGCCGCCAGTTCTTCGATGACGCGCGCCGTGTCTGAGGCACTCTTGAAGGCCGGTACCGGGAGCGTGATCTGGATCGGCGCTGGCGTTGGCTGTGCGACTTGCCGTGCCCGGCCGTGCATTAGGTTCCGGCGTCGGAACGCTGCATCGGCGAGCCGGGCGAGGATGATGGAACTGAACACCCCGAAGTCACCTCCGTAGTAGGTGGCGCCGGACAGACGACGAAGGTGGACGTCAAGCACTTCGCTGATGTGCAGCCGTAGTGTCCGAACCGAGGTCTCCGCTTCCTCTGCCTCCAGGATGGCGGTCTGCGGGTCTGGGCGCAGTTGGCTCTCCAACTTCTGCCAGGTGGTGGTGACCGACTTGGTGTGAAGGCGGTGCCGGGCCGACATCGCGCGGACCTCGACTGCGCCGAACTCGGACAGTGAGGTGCCAAGGTCGGCGAAGTCGTCGTGATTGAGGAAACACGGTGTCAGGTCCGGAGAGGACGTGACCAGGGTCCGCTCGACGCGCTTCCAACGGCCGTCGGAGGATGGGACGCTGCCGATGAGGTGATAGATGCCTTCTCGAGTGGTTGGCTCGGCGAGGAGGGTGAAATTTCCGCGGTCGTCGAAAACTTGGAGCACCGAGCGTGGGCCGACGTTGACAAGTTGGCCTGCGAAGCGGTCAAAGATGCTCCCCTCATTGAGGATCACGGTCTCTACAACGATGGCCTCAGCGGGCTTTCCCTCGACGTTTTTAACCAGGTCGCCAAGCGCCGGGATATCGCCAGAGTTGGCGGCGGCCCATAGCGCCTCGTCAAACCGAGACATAGACATCCGAGCCGCTCCCTTCCAGCCTTCTCGCGGTGGGCGTCGTCGTACGACAGCGCGTGTGAAGCCTAGTTCGCCCCAAGATCTCCTGTCTGCGGAGTCTCTCGGATAGTCCGGGTCCGAGGCGGGGTTCGCATGACAGCTGTCCTCGCGGATGGCGCGAGCGAGTTGCTCGGCCACGCCATTCTGGTCGGGATAGCCGTGGGGCCAGCGCCTTCGTGGCAGTTGGTTTCGATCTTCGGGGCCTGACGACGGTCGCTGCGCATGCGCGTACGGGAACGATCGGCCGGACATCATCCTGCGTCTGGAGCAGCGCCTGGCGCCTCGCCCCTAGATTCGCCGACCGGATGGGCTCGATTGGTCCTTACCTTCGCTGTTCCAGTCCCAGGGTCCAGGTGATGACGGTCGTGGCGCGCCAGCGGAGGTGTTTGCCGACGCGGAAGCCCTGGGGGCCGTAGCCGGAAGTCCGCCAGGCGTAGACCGTCTGCTTTGGCACTCCAAGGTAGTTCGCCACGTCCTCGACGTTCCATAGCTCCTGGTGCTCCATAGGCTTGGTCGGACGGTTGTTCGGCAGCGGAGGCGGCGATGGGACCGGCGGGCGACTTTCCCGCGGCTGGTCCCAGAGAGTGGGCTGGTCCTGATTCTTCTTGTTGTGTCGCATGGCGTCGGGTCTCCCTCAGGCGATGGTGATTGCGGATCGTTAGTCACCAAAGGGCGAAGACCACGCGCGAGCGATCACGTCGAGGACTTCGGGTCTCGTGCTCCGTAACGTCGGCAAAGGATCACTACCGATGGGGCACGACCAGTCGTCGATCTCGCCGTCGTCGGAGGGCACGGCTACCGTGGAAGGTCTGGAGAGGAAGGCCATGGCGACCATCGAGCAGCAGCCCAGGATTCCCGATGCCTGAGGGCGTCAGCCGGCGCGGCGACTCGTGGCGGGCGCGCTACCGCAACCCGGAGACGGGTCGCCAGCACGAGCGGGCCTTCGACAAGCAGGTCGACGCCGTGCGGTGGCGCCGTCAGCAGCTCGACGCCTTGGACCGGGGCCGCTGGGTCGACCCGGAGGCGGGCAAGGTCTCGTTCTTGGCCTACTTCGAGGCCTGGGGGCGCGACCAGCTGTGGACAGACGGGACCCGCAAGGCGATGTCGCTGGCCGCCAGGTCGACGACCTTCGCCGAGATGGACCTTCGCCTGATCCGCCCCAGCCACGTCGAGGCGTGGGTGAAGTCGATGACCGTGCCCACCGCTGCCCGGGCGCGCCCGCTCGCGCCGGGCACGATCAAGACCCGGTTCGTCAACGTCCGCACCGTGTTCCGCGCGGCCGTGCGTGACGGCATGATCGCCGGCGACCCGACCACCCAGGTCCGCCTGCCCCGGCTGCGCAAGCGGGAGGCGGCCATGGAGATCCCCACCCCCGAGGTCGTGCGGGCGATCCTCATGGCCTCAGCGCCGCGCTTTCGGGCCTTCGTGGGGCTGTGCGCTTTCGCCGGTTTGCGGCTGGGCGAGGCGGCCGCCCTGCAGGTCGGTGACGTCGACTTCCTGCGCCGTCAGGTGCACGTGCGTCGGCAGGTGCAGCGCCTCGACGGGTCGGTCGAGATTCGGTTGCCGAAGTACAACTCCGAGCGCACCGTCCACGTCCCCGACGCGCTGCTGGCGATGCTCTCCGAGCACGTCGCCCTGGGCCTCGCCTACGATTGGTTGTTCTCCGAAGTCGAGGACGTCCCGCCGCACCAGAACACGGTCGGTCACCGGTGGCGCACCACCTTGGAACGGGCCGGGGTCAGGGGCGTCCGCCTGCACGACCTGCGGCACTTCTACGCCTCCGGCCTGATCGCCGCAGGCTGCGACGTGGTGGCCGTTCAGCGTGCCCTGGGGCACGCGAAGTCGACCACGACGCTGACCACCTACGCCCACCTGTGGCCCTCCGCGGAGGACCGCGTGAGGGACGCCGCGGCGCACCTGTTCACCGAAGTCGTTGGTTCTGGTGAGGGCACAGTGAGGGCAGAACGTCCCTGAGGACCCCGTAAACCCCGTCTGACCTGGGCATACAGTGACGTGTCAGACGTTGAAGCGGAACGATCACGCGGGGTCCGGTGGTCATTGGTCATCGCCGACTGACACCGAGAGACGCCGTCTGACCTGCGGAAACGCGGTTCCAGGACCGTTGGACGTCGTCGGCGATCGTCGGTCTCGGCCGGACTTCTTGCGGACCAATTGCGGACCGCTGTGGTTACCCGAGCGTCTCGGGCAGGAGCGTGAAGGCCTCGACGTGACTGGGCCGGACGGCAGTGAAGTGGCGGCGGTCCAGCGTGGCGATTTCGCGGACGCCGAGCCGCTCGGCCACGGCGATGACCGAAGCATCTGTCGTCCCCAGGGGAAGGTCGCCATAGCGCTCGATCAGCTCGGCAACTCGCGCGTAGTCGACGGCGAGGATCTCCGTCCCAAGGAAATCCTCTTGTGCCAGTGAGCGGATGAAGGCGCTCTCTGCGCGGACGCCCGCGTAACTGTGCAGCATGTATGCGGTTTCGGCAACCACGGTATGAGGGACAAGGAGTCGTCGTCCCGCCAGCCCGAGTCCGGTGAAGAGGTCGACGCAGGGTCGATGGTGGGGCTGCTTCACGATCGCGGCAGCGATGAGCGGCCCGCTGTCGACCAGGATCACAACGAGTCGCGGCCGAACCCAGACGCGGCGAGGTAGTCATCGGTATTCGTGGCCAGATCGGCCGGAATGTCCGCACCGTCGACGATCCCAAAGAACTCCGGCGACCAGGTCTTGCCCTCGTTCTGGGGCCGCCGACGGCGCATGTCAGCGAGGACGGAAGCGACCTGGTCCTCAGGCAACTCGTCCACCAGCTCGTGCAACTCGTGGCGCTCGGCGGTCATGGCTCGAGTGTAGAGCCCGACGATGGCGGTTGTTTGGGTGCTACTTCGGCATGCCGCCGAGGTCGTCGAGCTCTTCGCCGCTGAGGCCGGTCAGGAGCGACACAGCAGCGGCGTCGGTGCCGTTGAGCTGATCGAGCGCAGCCTTGATCCCGGCGTTGATCTCGTCGCGGTGCGCGTCGATGTACTCACGCACGGCAGCGTCCACGATGTCCTTCTTCGAACGGGACATGAAGTGAGCTGCATGCGACACGAGCTCGTCAGTGGCCGCGTCGACCTTGATCGGCGCAGTAGCGGTACCCATGGACCCCCTCCTCTCCGAGTACCAAAGTACCAGCCACTACCGTAGAGACCAATCGGAATAGCCACGCTGATGCCGGTTGAGGTCGCATCGTCGATCCGCCCGTGAGCGCGAGCAGGCACCGATAACCTACGAGGCACCATGAACCCGGGGGACGACGCCAACCGCCTCGCCGCGGAGGCGCGTGCCCGCGTGTTGATCGACCGACAGCTCACCGACGCGGGCTGGTCGGTGCAGGACAGCAGGTCGCTCAACCTGTTCGCGGCTCAAGGCGTCGCACGCCGCGAGGCCACAATGGCGACGGGGCACGGTCGAGCCGACTACCTGCTCTACGTCGATCAGAGGGTCGTCGGAGTGATCGAGGCCAAACCCGAGGGCACTCCCCTGTCGGGTGTCGAGTGGCAGTCCGCGATGTACGCCGAAGGGCTCCCCGCCGACGTCAGGCTCGCGGCACTGACCAAGGACGGGCGGCTGCCGTTCGTGTTCGAGGCCAGCGGCACCGAGACCCACTTCACCAACGGTTTCGACCCCGACCCGCGAGCTCGGCGGGTCTTCAACTTCCCCAAGGCGGCCACCCTCGCCAAGACCCTGCGAGCGAAGGACGAGCCACATCCCACCTGGCGAGGCAAGGTCACCGCGATGCCGCCGCTGGACACCACTCCCCTACGGCCGGCGCAGATCGAGGCGATCAACGGCGTCGAGCAGAGTCTGCGCGAGCAGCGCTACGACCGGAGCCTGGTGCAGATGGCCACCGGCGCCGGCAAGACCTACGCGGCCGTGACCCTGTCCTACCGCCTGCTGAAGTTCGGCGGCTTCGACCGGATCCTGTTCCTCGTCGACCGCAACAACCTCGCCAAGCAGGCGTCTGCCGAGCTCGAGAACTACCGCACCCCCGACGACGGCCGCCGCTTCACCGAGCTCTACAACGTGAACCGGCTCAACCGCGGCCCAATGCCGGAGTCGACGGCCCTCGCGATCTCGACCATCCAGCGCGTCTTCAAGGCGCTGCGCAACGAGGAGGTTGGCGAGAGCGATGACCCCGAGTTGGACGGCTGGGTGCCCGAAGCCCCAGTGACCGTCGCCTACAACGCCGACATCCCGCCGGAGACGTTCGACCTGATCATCGTCGACGAGGCCCATCGCTCGATCTACGGCCAGTGGCGCGGCGTACTGGAGTACTTCGACGCCCATGTGGTCGGCCTCACCGCGACCCCCGGCAAGCAGACGTTCGGCTTCTTCAAGCAGAACCTCGTCTCGGAGTACACCTACCCGCAGTCAGTGGCCGACAACGTGAACGTCGACTTCGACATCTACCGGATCAACACCCAGATCAGCGAGCAGGGCTCGACGATCGAGGCCGGGACGGTCGTCCCCAAGGTCGACCGACGCACCCGCGCCCAGCGCTACGAAGCGCTGGACGAGGACCTCGAGTACACCAGCGGCCAGCTCGACCGCGCGGTGACCGCGACCGACCAGATCCGCACCGTGCTGGAGACCTTCCGGGACAAGCTCTTCACCGAGATCTTCCCGGGCCGGTCGACGGTGCCGAAGACTCTGATCTTCGCCAAGGACGACGCCCACGCCGAGGAGATCGTCACCCAGGTGCGCGAGGTGTTCGGCAAGGGCAACGACTTCGCCGCGAAGATCACCTATACCGCGCGCAACGCAGATCAGCAGCTCGCCGCCTTCCGCACCAGCCCGGCGCTGCGGATCGCGGTCACCGTGGACATGATCGCCACCGGAACTGACGTCAAGCCGCTGGAGTGCGTCTTCTTCATGCGCGACGTGCGCTCGCCGCAGTACTTCGAGCAGATGAAGGGCCGTGGCGCACGCACCATCCCGTCAGCCGACTTCCAGGCAGTCACCCCGGACGCCAAGCAGAAGACCCGCTTCGTGCTCATCGACGCGATCGGGGTCACCGAGCACGACTTCGTCGAGCCGCCGCTCAACCGCGAGAAGTCGGTGAGCCTTCAGAGCCTGCTGGAGAAGGCCGCCAACCTGACGATCACCGAGGACGAGACTGCGACCCTGGCATCGCGGCTCGCCGCGCTCGAGCACCAGCTGACTCCAGAGGAGCGGGCCGAGCTCGACTCCGTCGCCGGCGGGTCGGTGCGGGAGGTGGTCCGCCACCTCGTCGACTCCGTCGACCCCGACCGTCAAGCCGAGGCGATCAAGGGTGCCGAGGACCCGGATGCGGTCCGTCAACAGTTGATCATCGACGCCGTGAAGCCACTCGCATCGAACCCTGACTTGCGGGCCCGCATCCTTGAGCTCCGCCGCGCCCACGACCGGGTGGTTGACGAGGTCTCCGCCGACGTTCTGCTCGACGCGCACGGCGTGGTCGACACCGGCAAGGCAACGTCCGTCGTCGAGTCCTGGCGCGCCTACCTCGATGAGCACCGAGCAGAGATCACCGCCATCCAGCTCCTCACCGAAGCAAAGGAACGGCGAATCTCCTTCAGCGACATCAAAGAACTCGCCGACCGCATCGCCCGACCGCCCTACAACTGGACGCCCGACGTCATCTGGAACGCGTACGTCGCCCTGGACCCGCAGTTCGCCGTTAAGTCCGACCACCACACGTTGACCGACCTCGTCTCATTGGTCCGCTTTGCCGTCGGGGTCGACAACAAGCTCGTCCCCTACGTCGACCGGGTCAAAGAGAGGTACGCCGCCTGGCTGGCCCAGCAGGAACAGGCCGGCGTGAGCTTCACGGCGTCAGAGCGATGGTGGCTCGACAACATGGTCACGGTGATCGCGAACTCCGCCGGCATCCGCACCGAAGACCTCGACGACGCCCCCTTCGTTGAGCGCGGCGGCACCGACGGCGCACTGCGGGACCTCGGCGACCGTGCCGCTGACCTCATAGACGAACTGAACTCGGAGCTCACTGCATGACGACTCCTATGGGCTGGGAGCGCAAGACGCTCGGCGAGCTCGGTCGGTACCTGAACGGGCGAGCCTTCAAGAAGCAGGAGTGGCGATCAACTGGGCGGCCGATCATCCGTATTCAGAACCTCACCGGTTCGAGCGACACCTTCAACTTCTTCGAGGGCGAGGTAGATGATCGCTACGTCGTGCGGCCCGGTGACCTGTTGGTGTCGTGGGCTGCGACGTTGGGCTCCTACATCTGGACCGGGCCCGAGGCTGTACTGAACCAGCACATCTTCAAGGTCGAGTCGAACATCGACCTGAAGTTCCACAAGTACTTGCTCGACCACAAGCTCGACGAGCTGATGCGGCACACGCACGGATCGGGGATGGTCCATATCACCCGTGGGCGCTTCGACGCAGTGCCTGTCGATACCCCAACCCTCGACGAGCAGCGCCGCATCGTCGACCTCCTCGAAGACCACCTCTCCCGCCTCGACGCTGCGAGCCGGGCAATCGAGAACTCGCTGGTCAGGCTCAAGGCGCTACGGGATTCGGCCCTGCTTTCGGTGGTCGCCGACGCGCAGCGAATTGGCCAGAGTGAGACCCACTCGCTCGGGGAGCTCGCAAGGGTAAGCAGCGGAATGACTCCGCTCAGGGGCAACAGGACCTTCTACGACGGCGGCACGATTCCGTGGATCACCAGCGGCGATCTTCACCAGGGTCTGATCACGAAGCCAACGCAGTTCGTCACTCAGAGAGCTCTCGATGAAACCAGCCTCAAGGTCGTCCCCGCGGGCTCACTTCTCGTCGCCATGTACGGGGAAGGCAAGACGCGGGGCACAGCGGCTGAACTCGGCCTTGAGGCCACGACGAATCAAGCATGTGCGGCCATCACCCTTCACGAGCCGGACCTGCGGGCCTGGGTTCGGTTGATCCTCGATGCGAACTACACGGGTCTCCGCAGGCTTGCCGCAGGGGGAGTTCAACCCAACCTGAACCTCTCGCTCGTCAAGGCGATCGGAGTTCCGGTTCCCCCTGCGGATACACGACGCATGCTGCTCTCCCGCATCACACGGATCGACGAGGCTCGGGAGCGGATGAAGGAGGAACTGCTGAGCGCTCAGCGCCAGGGCACGAGCTTGCGTAGAGCCCTCCTCAAGGCAGCGTTCTCCGGCCGCCTCACCGGCGTCGAGTCCGATCTGTCGGCGCCCGATGAGATGATCGGCGCGTGAGTGGCAAGCAGATCAAGTCGTCCCTTGTGGACGGCACGCCGGGAGTGGACATCAGCCGAGGGCAACTTCGTCGACTGGGAAAGCAGGGGCATCGAGTAGGCGGCACAATGATCGGTCACACGGCAAACAGCATCCCCCAGCACCCAGAGAGGTGACCGGCATCTGCCCCATCACTTTCACCGGCAGCCTTTGCAAGGTGGGCCTCAACACGCACCGCCTGCAGGTGCAGGACGACGTGGGCCACCAGGTTGCCTTGCCGAGGGTGTCAAACGACGCCGAGGTGAGCCGGCTCATCGGCAACTACGTCATGGTGACCGGTGTCCCCGAGCGCGACGCACTTGGACGTCTCACCCACATCCATGACGCCGTCGTCGCCTCCGCTCCGGACCCGCTGGGCGGGAGCGCCGTGCCGGCGGCAGTGTCGCTTGACGAGATCCTCGGGACTGCCCCCGGTGTCGAGCCGGGAGGAATCGAGGGACTGACCGACGCGGAGTTCGACTCGTTCCTCAAGGCGATGGGCCGCTGATATGTCCGACTCACGCCGCCTCGTTGACAAGCTGTGGTCGTACTGCAACGTCCTGCGCGACGACGGCGTCGGCGTCATCGAATACACCGAGCAGCTGACCTACCTGCTGTTCCTCAAGATGGCGCACGAGCGAGCCACCCGGAGGCTGAACCCGCAGCAGATCGTGCCGCCCGAGTACTCGTGGCAGAAGCTCCTCGACGCCGAAGGCACCGAGCTGGAGATCACCTACACGCAGATTCTGGTTGGTCTTGCACAACAGCCGGGCACGCTCGGCACGATCTTCCGGAAGGCCCAGAACCGGATCCAGGATCCGGCCAAGCTCAAGCGACTCATCGTCGACCTCATCGACCAGGAGAACTGGTCCGCTTCCGGCACCGACCTCAAAGGCGACGCTTACGAGGAACTGCTCTCCAAGGGCGCTTCCGACAAGGGCTCCGGCGCCGGTCAGTACTTCACGCCCCGCGAGTTGATCCGGGCGATCGTCGACGTAATCGACCCCAAGCCCGCTGACACGGTCGTCGACCCTGCCTGCGGCACCGGCGGCTTCCTGCTGGTCGCCCACGAACACGCCTCCTGCGACGCCGCTAGCCTCACGCCGGTCGAGCGAGATCACCTCCGCGACGAGTTCGTCTCCGGATACGAGCTAGTCGACGGCACCGCACGGCTGGCCGCGATGAACCTGCTGCTGCACGGCATCGGAACGCCGAACGGCGACTCCCTGATCAACGTACGTGATTCTCTGATCGCCGACCCCGGTCAACGCTGGTCCGTGGTGCTAACGAACCCGCCCTTCGGCCGCAAGTCGTCGCTCACCATGGTCGGCGCGGACGGACGGGCCGTGCGCGAAGACCGCGACATCGAGCGCCAGGACTTCGTCGTGACGACGTCCAACAAGCAGCTCAACTTCCTCCAGCACATCATGACGATCCTCGACATCAACGGTCGCGCTGCGGTGGTCCTGCCCGACAACGTGCTGTTCGAGGGCGGGGCCGGCGAGACGCTGCGGCGCAAGTTGCTCGCGGACTTCGATCTGCACACGATGATCCGGCTCCCCACCGGCATCTGGTACGCACCCGGGGTGAAGGCGAACGTGCTCTTCTTCGACAAGAAGCCGGCGGCCGAGCAGCCCTGGACCCAGAGGCTGTGGGTCTACGACTTCCGGACCAACAAGCACTTCACTCTCAAGCAGAACCCGCTCCGCCGGGCAGACCTCGATGACTTCGTGACGTCGTACCTGTCCGGCAAGGACCGCACTGAGCGGGTGGAGTCCGAGCGTTGGAAGTCCTTCGAGTACGGCGACCTCGTTGCGCGTGACAAGGCCAACCTCGACATCACCTGGCTGCGGGACGAGTCGCTCGAGGACGCCGACAACCTGCCGGCACCCGAGGTCATCGCCCGCGAGATCGTCGAGGACCTGACGGCTGCGCTCGCCGAGTTCGAGGCCGTCGCCTCCGCACTCGAAGCCTCCTCCGCCGACTCCTGATCTTCTCACTCTTCCCGACCCCTCCGGCTGCGCCTTCATCTAGACCGTTGGGTCTTCACGATGAACGCCGCCCTGCTCGCCCCCGGCGCGATCAAGACGCGGTACGTCAACATCAGATAGGTACTGCGAGCCCCCGTGACGGACCGGGTGATCGAATCCGCCCCGACCGACGGCGTACGCCTCCCCCGCGGCCGCCGCGCAGACGTCGCCATGTCGATCCCCACTCCGGAGGACGTGGGACAGCTCATGGCCGTGGCCGGCGAACGGTTCCACCCGTTCATCGCCCTCTGTGCCTTCGCTGGCTTGAGGCTGGGTGAGGCCGCCGGGGTCCGGCTCGGCGACGTCGGCTTCGCTCAAGGTGTCCCGCCAGGTGCAGCGCGTCAACGGCGGAGCGATCGACGTGCGGCCGCCGAAGTACGGGTCAGAGCGCGTTGTCTTCCTCGCCGAAGGCCTCGTCAACGTGCTCGCCGAACACGTCAGCACTCACGGCACCACGGGCCAGGACCGATGGCTCTTCGCCGGGGACGGCGACGACCCGCCGCATCAGAACACCGTCGGCTGCTGGTGGCGCAAGACGCTGCGCGACGCGGGCCTCTCGGGCATCAAGCTCCACGACCTGCGGCAATTCTACGCCTCAGGCCTCATCGCGGCCGGGTGCGACGTGGTGACCGTTCAGCGGTCGCTGGGCCACGCGAAAGCGATTACGACCCTCAACACCTACGCCCACCTGTGGCCGACCGCCGAGGACCGCACGAGGAAGGCGGCGGAACGATCATGTCAGCGTCGCTCGGCGAGCCGGCTGGGGCCCTCGCCGAGGCGGCGGCAAGTGCGGGTGAGTGAGCCGCACCCTCAGATCGCAGGTCTACATCGCAGGGTCGCTTCGTGTACGGCGCGGGTGGCGCGTCAAAGCGCCCAAGTAGACGGGGGTGGGTCCCGCCCAAGGTAGGGCTGGTCGACACGAACCCACAGACCTTGACTGCAGGAAAGAAGACCCTGCAATTTGACCTGCGCAGTCGCCACCCCGCTCCGGCGGGTCGCTACGCGCTTCCACCGCCGGCCCTCCCGTCCCCGGATCTCGAGGCCCCGACGTCGAACGTGTCGGCCCGCTGACAGCGTCGACCGGGCTGCTGCTCGTCGCGGTTACTCTGCGACGCCCCAGAATCAAGGCTTATCTGGCGGACGCCGATTACCACGCCGGCGGAGGAAGGTGAGCTCCGACGGCGAGCTCGGTGACGCACTCCTGGATCCGGATCCTGTGTCCGTCAATGAGCCGCCCGTCGCTGTCTCGCAGAGCTCCTGGTGTCTTTAACTCGTATCTGAGCAGGCCGGAGATGGCGGAGGTCTCGTTGTAGATCTCCTTCAACAACTGGGCCGCCTCGTGTTGGAAGGTCCCGTAAGGACGGGTGACCAGATAGCCGGCGTCGTTGATGCCCTGGCTCAACAGCCGGCGAATACTGAGCATTGCCTCCTGCATGGCGTTCCAGTCCAGTTCGACCGGCCGCTTGTCGCGAATCGCGGGCCGTTCAAGGAACGGAATGATGACCGTCCGGAGTTCTTCCTCGTCCGGCCGCAGCAGGTGCGGACCGTGAATGGATGCAAGGCCCTGGAACTCTCGGTCAAGATGCTCGAGAGCGGCCTCGTCGAGATTCTCGACCTCAAGTCGCTTCTCAAGGGCAATCCCACGGATCTCGATCGTCTGCTTCGGGGTCGAGATCTTCTTCCACCTCGTCACGTCGCGGTTGATCACGCACGTCATCCCGATTACCTCGACCGTCTGCACGGACTTCAGCCGGTTCTTCTTCGGATCGGCTAATTCTTTGGTGACGACCGCGACCGTCTTGTCGAACTTGGCCTTGTCAAGTTCCGCAGTCGCCTGTACGCCGTGGACGCCATCCGGAGACACGAGGTCGATGCCAGGGAAGTTGTTGCTCGACGCGTTGAGGTTCTTCCACCTCTGTCCCGTGATGGCCGTCATCGCTTCTGCAACAGCGGTCTCGGTGTACATCGAGATGTTCTGACCGTGCCTGTTGAGCGTCTTCACCTGAAACTCGATGATCGCGAGGTGTCGGAGGATGCGACGCTGTGTGTCGACTCTGTTCATTCACACCGCCTCAGGACTTCGTACTGGGAACGCCGGCGACCCTATCCGCGCACCGCTCCGGCGGGGTGAGGATTCGTAGAATGCTCGCCTCGGATCCTGCTCAACCCCGAGCCATGATGCGCTAGTACCAGTGCAGACTGTCCGAGCTTCGAGTTCGGACCCTCGCACGCGACCGCTGGGCAGGCACGAGGGCCTTGTGCTGGTTTCGGACCTCGTCGTAGAGGGTGCCGCTGTTGTCCTTGTCCTTGACGGAGATCAGCATTGCGAACGGGACCTTGCTCGGTGCGTTGTCGATCGTGCCGGTGCGGCGGGCCACGTAGGCAACCTCGAGACGTGGCAGCTCAATCTCGCCGGGCTTGAAGTTGAGCTTGTTGTAGCGGACGGTCTCCCACTTGCCGCTGTCGCGCAGCTGGGCTTCGTTCGAGCCCTTCGGCGCGCCTAGTGTGCGGGCCGCAGGCTCTTGGCTTTGCTTCCATCCGTCGATGATCAGCTGGCGGGCCTCTGTGGTGCGGGCGTCGAGTGTTTGTCGCTTTGCGTCGGCCCCGGTCGGTGGTCCGAAGCTGTACATCTGGTGATGCGGTCTGAGCAGCATCTCGAGGGCGGCGTTGGTGTATTCAGTCGGCTCGGTCGGGTCGACTGGTGTCGCGTAGGCCAAGGTCAGCCGCACCTCGAGCTTTCCGGCCGTTCCTGCAGGTACCGGAACCTGGTAGCCGAGCAGGTCGCCGCGCTCGATCTCGTCGACGATCAGGACGTGCGCCTCGTCCGGGTTGCATTCGAGCGCGTCTTCGAGACTGAGCGCGTGTCGACCGTATCCGACCTCGTGGCGTAGCTTGTTGTGGCTTCGGTGGGTCTCTGCGAAGTGGGTGATGAATGCTCGAAGGACGCTGCTGTTGACCCGTGGGAGTCGGGTGATGAGGTCGGCAAGTGCATGGGTTGTCACCGGGGCCGCAAAGCTGGTCCCCGACGCTTCCAGGAACGATCCGTCGGCGCGGATGACGTCGAAGAGCCGGTCGTCGACGCCGCCGAACTGGACGCCGAGCGGTTGGACTCGAGCGCCGTGTCTCCCAGGGCCCATCGAGGAGTACGGGGCGCGGGCCCAGGGTTTCGTTGGCGTGGGAGCGTCACAGGCTCCTACGGCGACGCCGTTGGCCATGTCGGCAGGCACCTGGACGCGGTGGAGTCCGGCTGTGCGGTCCTGCTCACCGTCGTTGCCTGCCGCGATCACGAACAGGACGTCGTTCTCCCACGCCAGCTGGTCGAGCTCGCTGGTCCATCGGTTGGGTTCGAGGTCGTCCTCGACTGCGACCTCGGGTCCGAGGCTGAGGTTGACCAGTTTGTGGCCGCCGCCCTCGATCGTGGCCTTGATCTGGTCCAGGACCCAGTAGCCCTCGAGGTCCTGATCGTCCGTGGGTGCGGGGAGGACGCGGAAGCTCTCAACCGGCAGGGGCGGCTGCGGGGCCTGCTGGCCGGGTGCGACGAGGCCGTACAGGACCGCGCCCGTGACCCCGGTGCCGTGGTCGAGGCAGTCCTGATCCGCGGGCTCGGAGGTCAGGTCCGGGGTGCTGATCGGAAAGAGCTGCGATCCGCCGTTGCGAAGGTCGACACCGCCGTCGAAGATCGCGACTTTGACCGAGGTGTCGACGGGCCGGGCGGTAGCCGGAGCGCCGAGTCGGCTGCCCGAGCGGAGCCCGAATCGCGGACGTGGTCTGATGGCCGGCATCGGGCGCAGCGTCCGCAGTGGGTTGAAGGACGCGAGCGCTGCCGCATCCTCCTCCGAGGGCATGGTGACGGGTGTGAACGTCAGCCCGCCGACCCGTCGTACGAAGTCGCGGTGAACGTGTCCGTTGTGGGTCTCGATCAGCTCGAACCACCGCTCGAGCGTCGCCTCGTCCAGCGGCACGGCGTCGCCCGAAAGGTTGGTGCGGGGGTGGAGCACGGCCTCCCATGTACGTGCTCCGAGATGGGCGGCTGTCTGGCCCGGGTCACGCTCGGGTGCGCGCAGCACTCGGGACGGATCAGGAAGCCCGATCTCCTCGAGCTTGCGGATCTCGGCGAACGCCTGGGCCTGCGTCCGTCCCTGGCCACCAGTGCGTACGAGTGCCTCGAAGCTTGCGAGACCGCTGTCGGGCAGCGTGAAGATCAGGCGACGGGTCTGCACTTCCTCCCTCTTGGACGAGGTCTCGTACAGTCCCACGGCTGCGCGTGAGCCAACCGGGGTCGCACCGATCTGAGCGAGCAGAAGCCTCGGAAAGTAGGAGGGAGCCAGATAGTTGGCGACCAGCTTGGCCTCGACGTAGATGTGGTCCTCAGCGCGCAGCTCCGAGGCCAGATCGCGTGCCCCTTCCACGGTCGCGGTGAGCTGCGGGAGCAGGAACGTAGCGGCGTCTTCAGCGGTGCGCGGCTCGTACTTGGGGCCGCCACCGGTGTTCGGAGCGGTCACGTCGACCTTGAGTGCCTCGCCGTTGACCAAGAGTGGTCTGCTCTGTACCTCGGAACCGGCCTGTGACATCGTCTACTCCTCCTGAGCGCGCAGCTCGTCATCAGCTCGCTTCAGTTTTTCCCTGCCCGTTTCAGCGCGGCAGCGACCGTGGGGTGACTGACGCCGACTCTTGCTGCGATCTCTCTGTTCGAGAGCCCGAGTCGGGCATGTAGCTCGGCGATCACCTTGTCACGTGCCTGGCTGTTCGCGGCGCCGATTCGCGCGATCTCCGCTAGGAGTACGTCTTCGACGTTGGTGTCGCGCAGCACGGCGCGGCGGATCACGAGCGACCACATCCGCACGATGTCTGAGCTGCTGTAGCCCTCTGTGAAGTCAGCTACAAGGGCTCGGATGGATGATGAGACCCCGCCGGCGGTGTTAGTGGCTCCTGCAGCGGCGTAGGCCAGGATCGCGGAGCGCTCCGTGGCCCCGGGCATCGCCAGCTCGAGCGATCTGTCGAAGCGGCGCGCGACGGCCGGGTCGAGTAGCTGAGGGTGGTTGGTGGCCGCGACCAGCAGGCTGGTGTCGGGCCACCGGTCGAGTTCAACAAGCACGACGTTGACGATGCGTTTGAGCTCACCGATGTCGGCGTCATCGTCGCGTCGCTTCGCGATTGCATCGAACTCGTCTAGGAGAAGCACGCAGGGCCCAGACTTGGCGTAGTCGAGCACCGCCTTGATGTTGCGCCCGGAGGACCCGAGATAACTCGAGACAACCGAGGATAGGTCCAAGGTCACCAACGGCAGTGAGAGCGACTGGGCCAGCCACCTTGCGGTCATGGTCTTCCCGACGCCCGGGGGGCCACTGAGCAGCAGCGTGCGGCTCAGCCCGACGCCGGCTCGATAGAGGTCGTCGCGGCGCTCCCACTCGTCGAGGATCTCGCCGAGCTCGGTCATCGCCGTGGGTTCGAGAACCAGGCCGTCGCCATCAGGGGTGGCATCGACATCCGCGAGCTCGATCGCCGTGTCGCCCTCGGTAGGGATGGCGCCTCCGGTGAATCGCAGCTCGGCGCCACCAGCGGCCATGACCATCGCCTCATGCAGCGCGACGCGAAAGGCTTCCGGGTCAGGCACCGCGGGCGGTACGGTCCTCAGCAGCCGTGAGGCCAGCTGGCGGACCCCCGCACCGTGCCCGCGGGTGCCGACACGGACCAGGTCGAGGACCGCGCGCTCCAACCCGTCCTCCGAGTGGTAAGAACTGCTCCTATGCGTCGCCACGCTTACCACTCTAGGCGGATTCGCCGACGGTCCAGCGAATCGTGACCGCAATCCGCTGGAAAGAATCGCTCTGGGCGCGAGGCTGCTTACCGTCGCACTGTTGCCGCCCGGGGCCAGATTGGCTCTCTCATCCGGCGATCGGCCGGATGAGGTTCGCGTGTGCCGACGCTCTGGCGGGTCGACGCTGCAGCGTGTAGTGAGCATCAAGTCACGACCGTCATGTGTTGGATACCGACTCGAGCCAGCGATCGAACAGGTCGCTGATCCGGCGGCGGAACTCCCGGACGCGGCTTCCGGTTCGGCGCTCGGTCCCTTGCTCCGGGTCTACTGAAAGGACGTCGTCACGAGTCAGGTTGGTGCGGGCGTCGCCAGCGGCCAGTTCCTGCTCCGCGGGGCAGTGCGGCTGGGTCGAGTGCGGCAGGTGTTCGAGGTGGTGCGCGGCGAGGCTGAACCGAAGCGGGCCTGGGACCGACTGTCCGCCGGGGTGGGCGATGAGGCTGACAAACTGCTCGAGCTGGCTGGCGCTGACGCCGGCGCATAGGGCGGCGACATTGGGGCGACCTGAGACCGGCTCTCGGCCGGCGCGGCGAATGTACGCGGGGTCGTCGAGGTCGCCGCTCATCTCCAAGGCGACCTCGGTCATGCTGATCTGGGCGGAGCAGGACAGACACGGGCGGCCTGGGACGACGGTCTGAGCTCGTCGGGTCGCGCCGCGCATGGTGCCGTGCGGGGCGCCAGGCATGGTGGCGTGCGCCCCGCGGGGCGTCCGGTTCTGCGCGCCGACGGCAGGGAGGGTGTCGATGGCGATGCCGCCGTCGATGACCGGGATGAGGTCGGCGTAGGCGATCGAGTTCAACACCGCTCGAGGCCAGGGGCGGTCGACGCAGCAGAAAATGACGTCGTAGTCCAGAGCGGCGGCCAGGCCGGTGGGGGTGCAGATGCTGTCGGCGTGTCGGTGCACGGTCAGTGCCCGGGCCGTCGCTGCGCGGTGAGCGAGGCGGGCGGCGACGTCGATCTTGCGGCGACGGAGCCGTGTGTCGCGGCGGGTCGCGCCGATCATGCGGTCGCGGTTCAGCTCCTCGACGTGGTCGTAGTCCATGACCCCGATCTCGAGCAAGCCGGTCGCGGCCAGCCGCTGGGCGATGTCGAGCCCGACGCTGCCGACGCCGACTACGAGGACCCGCAGCCGGGTGATGTCGCGGTGCAAACGCTCGCCCCACGCGGAGATGGTGCGGGCCTGCTCGCGGGCGTCGACCAAGGCCGGTACGAGATCGTCGTTCCAGGCCGTTGCCATCATGGGTCCGACGCGGCGGACCGAGCCGGCCCACCGTGCGGTGCCGTCGATCCAGACTCGGGCGGACCAGGTGTGGTCTCCGGCGAGAGTCATGCCAACCAGCGGGAGCCCGGTCAGCTGCTGGACCAGGCCGGCGTAGGAGGACTCGGCGTCAGTGTCGGGTCCGCTCATGCCCTGCCATCCGGCTGCGCGCGGGTGGCTGTGGAGCACTGTTACCCCGTGCCCGGCGCGTGCTGCCTCGGCGGCGACGCGGAGCACGTATGCGCCGGTGATCGTGGCGTTGCCGTGCACCTGCCGCTCCCCGTCGCGTGGCAGCTCCACCCTGGCGAGGATCCGGGTGGTCCTTTGGGATCCTGTCGAGGTCGTGTAGGTGGCTAGACAGATGTCCTCCTGGCCGTCGCAACGCAGCAGATGGCCAGCGAGCTGGTCGTGGACGGTGGCGCTCATCGCGACTGAGTGAGCGTACATCTCAGATCGCCTGACCCAGCATGCCCCGTACGTGCGCGATCCACATGTGGATGGGCCGGCGGGTCATCGCCCACGTGCCGGTGTCGCGGGAGTGTCGACGCCATCCCGGTGAGCAGTCCGTGGTGTCGGTGTTGGTGTGGGTGAAGGCGACCTCGTCAGGAAGATGGATCCAGTGCGGGGGCACCATGGGCCAGCCCAGGAGCTCGCTCACGCTGACCCTGGTGCGGACCTCTTGCCCGGCGTACCGGCCCGCTGCGGGGACGACGACATAGGTGACGACGTTCCCGCAGATGGCCGGCTGGTGGCCCTCCTCCTCAAGGTCGGCGATGAACCGCCTCACCCCGTCTGAGGGGGAAGGCCCGGTGGTCATCAGGCCACCTGGGCGCTCTGGCGCACGGTGACGAAGGCGTCGCCGTCCTTGAGGTCGATGACCTTCTCGTCGCGGTAGACCTTCGTCTCACCGTTGCGCTTGATCCGGGCCAGGTCGTACTGCGCGGGGTCAACTCCGGCCAGGCGCAGCAGCGAGGCCGCCTCCTGGTCGTCGTCACGAGTGGTGTAGGGCTGGCCGTCGATGGTGATCGTGAGCTTCTTGCGAGGCTCGTTCGTGCTGTGCATGTCTCCTCCTGAAGGCATGTTCGTGATGGGTCGTTGGCGTTGCGAGGATGCCGGGGGTGCCCGACGAACCACACGCGCGTCTTGGGCACGTGTTCGTCGGGAACCCGGTCGGTCACTTCTCGTTGCGGACGCCCTTGTGCTGGTGCGGGCTCCCGTTGAGGATCCGGCCGGTCTTGGTGTCGCGCTTGAACCAGGTGTTGTTGACCTTGAACTCGCTGCGGCTCTTGACGGCTCCGATGCGACGGCCCTTGCCGGTGTTCTTCGCCACTGCCGACTCACCTCCCTCCCGAGAGCCCCGGATCGGCCGGTGTCCTCTCACTGGGTTAGTCGAGATAGCACCCCGGAGTGTTAGCGGCAGTCCTCGCACAGGCCGTTGGCCAGGAGGTGGGCCTTGTACCTCAAGAAGCAGCCGCCCTCGCACATGATGAGCTCGTCGTCGCGGCGATCGCAGCGGCACTTTCCGCACGTCGGGCAGTGAACCTGACCGCACGTGTCGTGGGAATAGCCGCGGACCTTGCGGGTCTGGCCGCAGCAGGTGATCTCTTGCTCGGGACGCTGGTCGTACTCGCGGCGCTCGACAGGATGGAATCTCTCGACACCCCAGAGATCGGTGTCGGCCAGAACCCCCAGGGCACGTCGTGGTGAGACGACCACGGCGTCGAGATAGAACTGTGCGCGCTCGCCCAACGGCGTGGACCAGAACGAACGCTGCTGCAACGCCCTCGACGCCGCCCCGAGCCGCGGCGGGCCGGGTATCTGCGACGACGCCTGGAGCGATGTCCCGGCACGTGAGAGTAGGTGCTGGAACGGGTGGCCCAGTGGCACGGTCTGTCCCGGCCACGGATAGACCTTCGGCCATCCCTTGACTGGATCGGGACGCACGCTGGCGTAGCGAACCACCGCACGGTCGTCGAACCCGCTCCGGTCGACGTCGACGTCGACGACCACGATCGCGCCGAGGCCCGGCAGGCGTGCGGTCAGCGCGATGGCGCAGGCCGGGATGCTTGCCCGTGTGGCGTTGTAGAGATCGACGACGTGTTGCGCCCTGATTGGGGCACCACCGACGACGGATGTGATCGTGGCGTCGGCGAGGAGGAGACGCCGGGCGATGCGGTCGCACAGCGTCTCGAGCATCTGCTTGGGCGCCGTCTGCTCGAAAAGCCAGTCGAAGATCCCTGGTACCTGGCCCACGAGCCAGTGGCCGAGCTCGTGGGCCAGGGTGAAGTTCTCCCGCCGACTGTTGTCAGTGGGGGCATAGAGGATCACTCCGTCCTTGAGGAAGGAGAGTCCATCGCATGCGCCGCCGTCGGCGCGCTTCTCGGCCAAGTGGTCGGCCGCTGTCACCTTTAGGCCCATGTCCGCGCGTATGGTCGTCAGCGGGTTCAAGCCGAACCTGGTTCGTGCCTGCGGACTCATGATGCCCAGCGCGGCTGCTACGCAGTCGTCGATGGTCTGCACGGCCTCGATCCGTTCAGTCCGACTCGAGCGTCCGCACGAGGACTTCCAGTGACTCCAGCATCTGCTCGACCTCGGGCTCATCTCCCCGTTGCACCGTGGCGAGCATCCGGGTCCGCAGCATGGTGTTCGCCATGCTCGGCGAGATCCGCTGCGCCAGCGCGAACCGCTGGACCAGGTCGGTGAACCGCTTGGTCGCTGTCACCCGCTCGGCCATCGCGTCGAGGACAGCGGGCTGGGTCGTCGGCGGTGCGATCAGGTCGTCGGGGCTGATTCCCAGCTCCTCACCGATAACGCGGATCAGTGCGGGGGACACGTCGGAAGCCACGCTGGTCTGCCAACGGAACACGTCGGCCGCCTCGACCTTCCAGCCACGCTCCTTGAGTCGTGCTGCCAAGGCAGTCGGCTTCACGCGCTGGCGCGAGCATTGCTGCGTGAAGGCCGTCGAGTCGAGACGGAAGGACGCATCAGGCACCAAACCGAGCATCGCGGCGACGGGATCCGATTGCAGGGGCGGCGCACCGTGGGTGGCCTCCCACAACAGGTCGTCGACCTCGAGCATCCTCGACACGGCGTTGCGCTGATATGGCGTCAACGAGCTAAGGAGTTGGTCCCGCTCTGGCCCTGCCGATGTCGCCAGCAGCTGCTCCAACAGCACCTCAAGGGTTTCCTCAGAACCTCGGCTCCAGCGCAGGCCGATCCTGGCGTTGGTCTCGGCCTTGGGCCGCTTCGATCCCTTGGACTCGTTCTCGTTCATCGTTCACCTCCTTGGGCTTCCAGAAGCTTCCTCAGTTCGGAGCGTGCCTTCATCACGTGCTGGCGTACCCGCGAGTCGGACACACCCAACTCAGCGGCCACATCCTGCGACGAACGACCCGCTCCCTTGACCTGAATGTAGGCGTAGTGCGCGTCGGGGTGGGCGGCCTTGAGTTCGGCGAGCGCCTCGAGCGCGACGGCGTTCGAGGCCAATCGCTCCTGGCTCTCCTCGACGACGTCAGCCGGGTCCATGCCCGCACTGTCGTCGCCGAGCCAGCCACCCTCAAGCGGCGCATCCCCGTCGATGCGAAGCCACTCGTGCCTGTGCGCAGCTGACTTCCACCAGTCGAGGATCGTCCACTCGACCGCCTTCACCAAGACCGCCTCCCAACTGCGCGGGTTGGCCGGCGGGCGGGACATCACCTTCACGATCGCGGCCTGGACGGCATCGCCTGCGCGGTTGTGATCGCCGTTGAGCATCCTCAACGCCTTGCCCCACATCGCGTCCTTATGCGCGAGGTAGAGCGTTTCGACGTCAACCCGCGCGCGCTCGACACCTGGCGTCGACGCCGCCTCATGTTGCGGTTCCATCTACACCCTCCCCGCAGGTCCACGGATCTCGGCTTGGCTTCCTAGGAGGTAGTCGAGGCCAGGTCAGCAAACGTTAGCCCCGAATCTCGTGGTGCCACCGGACCTTCGCGCTGCGTCAGTCGAAGACTCGGGTGAGTTTCTGTAGGGACGCGCTTGAACGCGTCCAGCCGGACTCCTCGTTGCCCGCGCGTGGGCGGTCGTCCGGGCGCGGAGTGGTGGCGTTCGGGTTGCGTGTAGCCGCCGCCGGTTGGCCGGGATTCAGACGTGTGGGAGTTTCGCCCGGAGCTTCTCGATGACTGTGCTCAATGTCTCGGCGTCTCTCAGGTCGAACTCACGAGCCTGCTGGCTAATCTCGGCCAACCGCTCCTTGACCAGGTCTAGCGAGTGCGCGATATCCCCGATGCGGAAGCCATCAACACGCAGCTGCGCCACACCCCCAGACATCCCCCAGCGCCAGTTCCGCTGATCCGCAAGAAGGACCTCCCGGGCGCTGGGTGGGCGCGACAGAGCGAAGGTGACAAGCACCTCCGTGCGGGCACGAGCAGGATGCTCGATGGGCACAGTGACATCCTTGAACCCGATCACTTCGAGCGGGTCTTCGGGGGTCTCGTCCTTGGGTTCGCTAGGCATCACGACGGGTCATGACGCCGAGGCTAACCGGACGCACCGACAACCGGCAGTGGGTTCGCTTGCGGTGCTGGCATGGTCCATACGCTCTGCTCCTGTTCACCGCTACACCAGGTCAGCGATCAGCCGAGTGCATCTGGCACAAGCAGGATGTATGAAACTGGATGGGCAAGGCTGTCGCCGCCGACGCGGGCGCCGCCGTCGACACCGGTGCTAAGCGCCCAGCGGGGATGCTCCTCGTCGGCCGAGACGGCACGCCCATGCCGCTTTCACATGCCCTTCGCTGCCTTGCGTCATACCGCCGCAAAGGTCACGCCACGGACGTGCCAACTGGTGGTGCGAGCCGAGACATTGGGGCCTCCGGACCAGCCCGATCGAGCCCGTCACGCTTAGATTTCTTGCGGACTATGTGCGGACTGGGAGGGGTCACACCCCCTTTGACCTGCGCAAACGTGCCGATTCACACGTTGAAGCGGAACTCCGTCACGTCCCCGTCCTGCATCACGTAGTCCTTGCCCT